>JAOUJW010000006.1 GCA_029882975.1 Gammaproteobacteria bacterium | reverse complement strand
GGTTTTCACTTTTAGCCGAAGTGATTAACGATGTAAGATTTGTAGATGGAGTAAAGAAACAAACAGTTAAACGTCAAAGGAGCGCTGCCTGATCATGGTCGCGTACACCAGATTTGACTATAACTCTCAGAATTCTTCATACCAAATCCGCATACCCAAAGAGAATTTAATTCTTCTGTGGAAACGAAAAAGAGTGAATAGAGTCAATTGAAGTAGTCAGATTCAAACCGGCTGCAGGTTCAAAATAGGATTACTTGCTCACAACCTACCCAAAAGAACAGCTCTACCCTCGACAGTTGTAAGTTCTATGAAAATCATGAAGTGTTATAAATAGGTAACAACTTAACTTGGTTGACTAAAGTTAAAAGTTAACAAACAGAGGAGCTATATCGCAACGAGTCTATTAATTAGCTTGTTAGCCATCCGTTCGACTTCATCTTAAAGGAATAGGAATAAGCGGTCGTGAAAATAGAGGAAAATAGAGTAACGTACATTGTGCCCGCACCCAGCTTGTTTCGATGAACGGTAGTGTTTACCGCTAAGGTTTCCCAAACACAGAAAAAGGAGATTTCTAAATGTCGATGAATAATTTAGCACCCAAATCACCTTTTTTAGATGCCACCAGCTTTCCGGTTACGGAATCGGAAAGCTTATCCGATACAAACGAAGTATTTTCCTTTCTGCACTCCGTGAGTCCTTTTACATCCACATACGAAAACCAATTGGGTATCCCTGAGTCGCCAGAGTCTGAAGAATTCAGTGTATTGCTGAGTGAACTTTATAACGATCAGTTCGATGAATCCGTTTTCCAATTGATTGCGGAAGCCAGAGAATTAGTCGAATCACAAATATCCCAATCAGCGTTTCCTGATCAACAAGAGCTGATTCTAAGCGAGCACTTTGCTCCTTTATCCGTGGAGTTGGAAGGATTGCTTACGGATATGGAAATCAAGCTTTCCGAATATGACTTAGATTCCATGACTACCCGGGAAATTGATGACTTTGTCGATTCATTTCAAATGAGACAAAGTTATTCGCCTGGTTTTGAGGGTTTTTGGGGCAGCATTAAAAAAGCTTTAAAAAAGGGCGCAAGATTTGTAAAAAATAAAGCCAAAAAGCTTGCCAGCAAAGCGTTTGGCTTTGTTCTTAAAAAGGTCGCAAAATTTGTCAAACCGTGGATCAATAAAATTGTTAAGTACGCTATTAACAAATTACCGAAAAAATATCGGCCATTAGCGAAAACCCTGGCGCAAAAAATGGGCCTCACTAAGGAGTTGGAGGAACACCTGGCTGCTGACGACAGCATCGCCAATGTGGATCAATTCCAAATGGAATTTAACGTTCTACTTGCCAATCTGGTGACTTCACCACCTGATGCACAACAGGATCTGATAATAGCGGAAATAAATGTCGATTCGGAATCCTCTGTGGACAGCGAAGAAAACTATTATCTGGCTCGGGAACAATTTGTTGAAAAAATTTTAAATGATGATGAGCAAGTCGAACCTGAGAAGTTAGTGGAGGAATTTATACCGGCGATATTACCCATCGTAAAAACCGGTATGAAACTCATTGGGCGGAAAAAAATCGTCAACTTCATCGCCAAACGAATGGCTCGATTAATCGCAAAATTTGTCGGCAAAAAAAACGCCTACCCTTTGTCCAAAGCGATTACCAACGCCGGCTTGCGCCTGATCAATCTAGAAGCAACAGATCAAGATGCAATTCAACTGGCCGGGGAAGCTGTGGCATCGGTTGTTGAGAGCGCGGTCAGACAAATCGCTGTTCTTCCGGATTATATCATCGACAATGAGAACCTATTGGAAGGATATCTTGTCGAGGCTTTTGAGAGTGCGGCCGCATCAAACCTGCCGGATATATTACCCGAAGAAACCTATTTACAAAGGCCAAATTTGCGCGAGGCTCAGAGCCATGGAGCGACCTGGTTGCTGCAGCCGCTTCATGGCCGGAAGTTTTACAAAAAATACAGCAGAATCTACCAAAAGAAACTATCACCTCACCGCTTACGCCATGTGATTACCTACAACGGACTGAATTTATCAGAGCTGTTACAAGAGCAATATGGACTAAAACCGGGCGAAAACATTGATGCAAAAATACACCTCTATGAAATGATGCCCGGCTCCTCTCTACCGCAGCTTAGCAGATTGGAAACCGCCACTCGCGGCCTGGGTAACTGGGGTAATACAGCGTATTCGCAATTACATCCGTTGACGCACGAAGCCGCAGAATATTTGCTGGGAGAACCCGGTCTGGGTCGCTCGGTCGAACCCAGGTATTTGCGAGACCGACATACTACCGGAATTGGTCAGAGATTTTACTATATTGAGCTACCCGCCAACAGAATAAAGAGGAAAACCTGCAGCAGTGATCTTGGTTTAACTTTTGACTTTCCACGCAAGCAATTTCGCGCTTCGCTTTTTATCAGTGAACTATTAGCTCAAAATCTGGCGCTTAAACTAAGGCAGAACCAAGCTATCGGCCTTGTGGTCAGCGAGCTTATCGCGTTGTTGGAACAACGTCTGGCCTATCTGCTATCAAATTTTTATAGCAATCGAATCAGAATTATTCATGGAAACATTGATATTCGAAACCGCCAAAACGCTAATCTATTGTACTTAAACCAAATCCAGCGAAGGAATTTTAGCGCCACGATTTTGGAAAACCTGGGGCGAGGATTACACAAATATCTCATTGAACAAAAAAATCTGTTTTTAGAAAATGTCGCAGATTCAGCGGATGGAGTTACTTTTGTGATGACAGTACGCAATTCCCCTGGGTTGCAGCAGTTAGAAAATGCACTTCTAGGCATACCCTCTTCTACTTACATGGAAGAAGGAATTCCGGATGTCAACGTCACTAATATTGCAGGTAAAGCAAGTGACTGAATTATCAGCTGCATCGAAATTGCAAATATCGCGTCAGATAAAGCACTGGAGTGGCGCTAGCGCACGATTGCGCAAGTTTGATCGCCTAATTTCAAAAGAGGCATTTCTTGGCATAGAGAAATATTTGGGTGTGGCTGTATGGGATACACTGAACGGTGCTGTGGATCGCTTGCAGAACCGGGCTACGCGTATGCAAGAACGATTTAAAAGCTGCCGCAGCAACCATGACTTTAGGAACATACAACGTGAATTGATTGATTTTCGAAAACGCTATTTGCGCACAGAGACCACGGTTGATTTCTATGCGGATGCTATTAGCACTCGCACCAATTCTCTGATGGCATCTATGTTGGGAGCGTGTGACATATTGTCCTATCGCGCAATGGCGAATATTCTTGAACCACTGGGCAAACCAACACCTTTAACACTGACTTACATCGACAAGGGCCTGGGTGCCTCCATATTGAAAGCCGGGTTACGTCTTTGGGACGGTAACACCGAAAGTCCTGCGGCCGCCATAAAAATTGTACATCACAACTTTGAACGGCCCACCGCTTTGATACATGAGTCAGGACACCAGATTGCGCATATAACCGGTTGGAACCAGGAATTGAACCAGGCTTTGGAAAATAGTATTCAGGATTATGAAATTGCACCGATTTGGGCGAGTTGGGCCAGTGAAATTGCCGCAGACGCCATTGCCTTTGCATATACCGGCTATGCCTCTGTTGCAGGCCTGCACGACGTACTATCTGGTGATAGCTCTTTTGTGTTTCGGTTTAAGCCTGACGACCCCCATCCCATTAGTTATATCAGAATTCTACTTGGCATTTGTATGTGCCGGCGATTTTACGGTGCAGGCCCCTGGGATGATATGGAAAAATCATGGGTAAGCACGTACCCGCTGCCTCACGAGAATTCTATGAGCAAACATATTATCACTCGCTCACTGAACGCTCTTCCGTCCATAGTAGAAACTATTTTGCTCACGCCTATGCGATGTTTTAACGGAAGGGCTTTAACCGATTTAATCAACCCTCTTGACGTTAGCCCTAAATCACTTTATCGCCTGGAACAAAGGCTTGGGGGTTCACTGTACACGTCCACGCATTGGCTTTGGACGGAATGTCTGCGGCTGCTCGCACTCTCCGGCCTGAATATCGCCACGATGCGAGAACCGGAAACAGAGCTAAACCAACAAGAATCGTGGATGTTGCGTTTAGGGAAAACTGCAACTGTGTGACTACTAATAGGAGTGAAATCATGTCTACGGTAAAAGTAAAGTCTAAATCCCAATCTAAGAAAACTACCCCCGTCAACAAAGTGGAGCAAATAGCCAGGGCTCAGGCGGAAGATTCGATAGGGAGCAAAGTGGAAAGTAAGGCGAACAGTGCGACCCAAAGTGAAACAGCTTACAATCCTACCGAACTCACTACAACTGCCACACCCACTAACCCTACCACGCCTGCCACCCCGGTGACGGAGACCGATACCGCGCAGTTGCTCAAACTGATGACTACTCTGTTCCAGGAGATGCAAAGTCAATCCCGGCCTAAAGAGCTTGCTAGTTACCAACAAAGCACCAATGTGGGCAACGCCATTGGACAATATAAGAAAATCAAACAAGCCTTGCGTGTTCCTACCCAGCTTAAGCCGGAAATCGACGAACCTAAATGGGTTTTACCTGCGATGAACTATCGCATCGAATAGGTGAAATTATCTTACTACTTTAAGCAAAGTCTAATGTAAATTAAGGAGGACAATATGTTTAGACAATTTGCAGGTTCATTTCCTGGCGGTGCGTCCAAACTGTTTCAGCTTCACCCCGCTGAGCTGGCGGTACTACTGGAACAAGCATGGGAGTTTAGAATCCACGACGACAGCAAGCCACAAGGACACCCCGAACACCGAAGCAATTTACCAGGACTGCCCAGATATTTACTTAAGCTATTTGACGGCTTTACCGCGAATGAAGGCAATATATGCCGTTCCACCGTTCCGGGTACGGACGACGTTATCAGTGTACCCAACTGTGTGATGTGGGACCATTTGATCTATGCGTACATGGTGGAAAACACAAGGATCTATGAAATATTTCGAGAAGTCCTGCGCCAGTTTCGTAATGGTGAGTTGTTGGGAGTACCCATAGACGGTGCGGAGAACTGGTTAAGGAACACCGAAGAACTTTTTTACAAAGACCCACCCTCTTACAGTATTTTCTCGTTTAACAGTCATATTCGGCCACAGTTTTCCGCCATACGTCGAAATGCCTATTTTCGAATGTTTGGCATGGAATTAAATCACAAGCCATCAGACGACGTGTCCTATGAACCCGCCAAAGCGTCCAACAATGAATTTGTGGTGACCTTTGAAGAGTTTCTGCGACAGGTATGGGTGGGAATTGTCAATGTTGAGAACAGCAGCGGTAGCAATCCAACCGACAATGCTGAAATCGCCAACCTGGCTGAAAAGCTTCATGACATGCTGATAACACGAAGACTGGGCAGCAACCTAGCCCGTGAAGAACTATTTTTCGTGTCCATGTTTGCCTGGTTTCACCTGAGTATGGAGTTTGATTCACCCATCGTAAAATCGCTGAGAGCAGAGGGAACCAGTCCAGAACAACGTTTGCACAAAATAGCGCAAAGAGTCAGCGTACCGGCACACGCTTTTTCAAAAAATTTCTTTGATATTGCCGACGCTGCGTCAAGAATACTGACTCAAATAGAAACCGGAACCTACAACGACCCGCAAGCGGTACCGGCATTGTATACCCCGGTAGACGAAGGACCTCATGCTGACATACGTACGATTATCACTCATTGGTCGATTACCACAGGACATGACTTAAAGTCCCGAAAAGTTGTCGCCACATGATCGTGCGCGCTGGTGGATATGGCTAAAACGATAACCTCCTGAGGAAATCCCTATGTCAACAAAAGAGAACCTTGCAACACACCCGAACCCCGAAGAATGGGCCGAGGATCTGATTTCTCCGTTTTTAGACAAGCTTATGCTGGACACCCAAGACGCACCGGATACGGAAGATTTCCTCAATCCTTCCATATACGAATCCCCTGAATTTTACGCTGATTCCGAAGCATTGGGCGAGTTGGATATGTTAAGTGAAATGGATAGTGACGACCAATACGCCGAGGACCTCTTCAACGAACAAAATCAGTATTTGCAAGGCGAGTGGATGGGCTATAGCACAAGCGATGGCACAGACACGGTATACGACGAAGACGAAGCTGAATATTGGCAGGACGAGTACGATTTTGAAGATGAAGCGGAAATGGAAGCCGGTACCGACGAGATAGAGGAAGAATGCCCTCAATCCGGCGAGCTTGACACCTTTGTGTCAGAACAAGGGCTTTATGAGTCTAGCGATGCGCAGGAAGATGAAATCCCCGCTCCACCACCAATGAAACGCGTCAAACTACCAATGCCCATACCGGAGCACCGTCCCATACCATTTGCAGAGGAACCACCACTAGGCAGTTATTGGCCAATTAGAACATCCAGCGCTTGTGGCCGCGTTGTCACTTATCTAGCTGAGGATGGGAAATTCGTACTCGGGCGTCAGCGCTCATGTCGCAGTTACGGTAGAACATTTCTGGCAAATCGAAACGGAAAAAAAGGCGCTCGCTGGCATTTGGGAGTGGACCTGTATGCACACGCCGGTGATCCCGTGGTTGCTTGTGAGGATGGCGTCATACGGGATTGGAGATATTTTTATAGAGCAAAAAGCGGACAAAAAACTTACAAGATTCTTATTGAACATTCCAACGCAGTTGTAAATTACGGTGAAGTAACACCTGATTCCTTAAAGAAAACAGGACTGACGGTAGGGTCCACGGTGCGCGCTGGACAACTCATCGGTTTTGTCAGCGACACCAAAATGCTGCATTTTGAAACCTACACAAAAGGAACCCAACAAACTTATCAATGGTGGAAGTCCAAATCAAGACCACCGGAACGAGTGCTTAACCCGACAAAATATCTTCTGTTCCTGCAGGAGTTTGGTTTAGCAGGCATTGGCGCAAGCACAGCAGAACCATTACCTACAGACGGCCCTGGCAGGGATACCACTGGTAGTGACAGCCTGGGCAAATCACTGCTTTCACATCTCACAGGCCTGGGTATAAAAGGTTTTAATATTGCACGACTCAGCTTTGCTGTATTAAAAGCGCATGCCGATGGCAGCCTGAACAAGAATACCCTGACGGATCTTATTTTTTACCATATGTTTCCCTCACAAAAGGGAGCAAAGCTTCGCCCCAATGACCCACTTACAAAAGTATGGGGAAAAATCCAAGCTGACGTCAGCATGCCAGTATTACAGCTCTTGTCTCAATCTCAACGTCCCTATCAACAACCGTATCAAGAACCCACGCCAACGCCGGCAGGAGGAAACCTGGAGAGTTTTGATGTGGAGCGCGCCATAACGCAAAACCGCAAATACGCGGCGCGCCTGGGTTGGGATGCCATGAGACAAAAAATATCTTTTCTGCTTGGGTTTACTTTATATATTCCAGGGGAAAAAACCTTCGCTATGCAGGTTGCACAATGGCAGAAAAAGCATGGCCTGGAAGCAGACGGTGTAATTGGACCGACCACTTGGGCCAGAATGCGTGGTCAAATCGAAGGCGCAGAGCCAACAACGCAAGGTTCGGACGACGGCTTCAGCCCTGATGTAAAACTGGGATCGGTTCGCTACTCGGACGGCACTATTAAAAAATTCACACCGGAATCCGTTCTGTGGTTTGCACGAATGATTGACGGAGAAACCTGGGGAAAACCCTCTGAAGATGATGCCAGATCTATGTTGTGGGCACTGGTGCAACGATCCGGGATTTGGCGATATAAATTTTGGGATTGGACCAAGTTTATTCGCAGCTATTCTCAGCCTATCAGCCCTAAGTGGACCCGAACCGGGAGTGGTTGCAGAAAATATTACACATCCGAGTACACAGCCAGCGGCCGGAGTGTTCCGGATCGATGCAGCATTAAACGAGTGACACGCAGAGAGGAAAACGTTCGAAAAAGATGGGAGGATCTTCACCCAATTGCTCGACGAATCACTCTTGAATTTGTAGCCGGTAATATCCGCAACCATATTCCGGGAGCAGTCGGTTGGTTTGCTCCTGGCACTTGGAGATCCCGAGAAAGAAACGGCCACAATAGAAAGTCGCATATGGTATTTCACTCGGAAATTGATGGTAATGTATATTTTTCCATGAGCAAAAACCCGAACACCAGAAACTGGGATGGTTCTGAAGTTACCATATTGCCTGGAAGCTGAAATCAAAACTATATAACCCATCGTTAATAATAACTTTTATTAGAATATTGCAAATACGGAGTTGAACTCCGTATTTGCAAATATATTCTTTCTGAATGATTAGCGAAAGATTCGTTCAGAACTTGACCAGCTATTTGCTGAGTATCCTGTTGTGACTTTGTTGGGGCCAAGGCAGTCAGGCAAGACCACGCTGGCTCAGTCGTTACCGGGCTACGAATACTGTAATTTAGAGATTCCGGAAAATCGTGAGTTTGCCAGTCGCCACATTCAGCCTGGAAGTGCACCACTCTGTTTTCTGAAGACCGCCACATTCAGCCTGAGCATAGGGGTCAAGCCTGAGCATAGGGGTCAGGTCAAGTCGCTTGCTTCATATTACTCTCTGAACTTAGCCAGATTATCGTGTGATATACCTTTAGCAAAGAATATCAGTGGTTCTTGTATCGAAAACTACCGGCCAATTTTTTTGATTCTCACATAAGAGCAATAGTGGGTGATGCTGATACGGTGCTCGTTGGAGATATGAAACCGCATATCAGCCCAAAGTTTTCCGCCACTCCAAAACCTTCCTTATTTTTGGGATGCAATACAAATATTTTTGCTAAAAGATGGAATACAATGTATGGAGTACCAACAGAAGGTGCTAGCGGGAAAGTACATTTCGGAGTAATAAATACAGGAAAAGCAAGCGTTGATATTGTCGATCGTATAAAACAGTCATCTACTGTACGCTGGGAGACCTTTAAATAGTGATACGAAGCCTATCTATTTTGCTCACGTTGATGGTGCTATCCAACCCCGCCTGCTCAAAACCAGAAGCAGGACCGTCTAAATCCAGTTACACGGCGTTCACTGAATTTACTAAATCGTATGTGGCTGCTAAATACCCCAGCAAAGGTGAATTGGCTACTTGCGTATCTGACAAGTCCTGCAATGTCCTGTATTTACGCGCCATGAATTCTTTGGATCTTTTTTTGAAACAAGGTCGCGGCCAAGCCTTTATCGATATATTGTGGATTATTGAGAACCAGTGCCCACTGGGCAGAAAAGGTGCACATCAATGCAGTGCCGCTGCAGGATTATTGTACATTTTTAACACCAAAGAAGAAGACGATAAACTTCTTTCATTTGTGAAAAAATCTCACTCTGAGATAGTTAAAAACCTGTTTTACGGCAAAATGGATTGGCTCGTTCATCGTCCAAACGAACATAGTTGGGTCTCGTTTATTGATAGCAGCGACGCCATTGATCTTGAGCGCAAAGGCAGTTTACGTGGTTGGGTTTCAAATCCACCAGACAACTCACGGATTATCAACATACATAGGCAATATGAGGACTGGAAGCAACAAATCGTTAAAAACGACTAGACCACTACTCTCTACTTCTGTGGCAGTGTCGATAGCACCTAACACAGGTCTACTAAGAATCCAGACTGGACAGAAATTTTTCTATTCTTGCACCCGAAGACATTGAAAAAAAACCAGTCGATAATATGTGACAGTTTTCATAGTTTTTCAAAGAAATTACGCAAATAGATTTGGCGCTATTCTGAAAACTCACGGATGCTGCGTTGTATAGTTTCCAGTTGACTGGCTCGGAATCAGCATGTGCTTATTGCTACTCACGGAAATTTTAATTTCAGTCTGCCTGGCGGAATACGTAAACTATTCCACCCTACAAGAGGGTGCAACTAATTATGGGAGAGGTCAACCCCCTACCCCGTTCTGCAATCAATACTTTTAAAACTAAAGATCCTTTGTGGCTATGGTCGCAAATTGTGAACGTTGTACCGCAATCATACAGATGAAAAAATATTCATGAAGTACGCGCTTCACTCAGTCACGAGCAGGTTTTTACTAGATCTTAATTTAAGGACAAGATTGAAGAAATCACACAGCGACAGACTCATTTGTGACAGGCTGGGTGACCCGAATTTCCTTTTTACCACATTAAATCATCCGGGATCTTGTAGTCCGCATAGGGATCGTCCTCAGACGTTTCCGGCTCCTCATCCTGATTACAGTGAATTATAACACTTTCATCCCGCTGCCGGATTTTGTCAGCCACCGGAACCGGAACCAGTTCATAACGATCCCCCTGCTTCACTATAGCCAAACGTCCGGTGGACAGATGTTTGTGGATTTGTTCAGAGACGTATAGCCCTTTGACAACATTGGCATCTGTGAAATTGAACACGATATCGCCATCCCGGTCTTCGATTCGGTTGGTTTCGATCAATTGCTTGATCTGAGCTAATATGGCTTTTTGCTCGTTTTCCGCTTTTCGTTGTTGATTTAGCTGCCGGTCCCGCTCGACTTTTTCAGCATGAGCTTTTTCCGCCAGAATCTTTACTTCATCCACTGGCTCGGCTTTACCTCGTTTTGCTGTCTTTTTTTTGTTTTTATATTGATCGTGCTTGACCTTTTGAGCTTTACCTTTGTCCACCAAACCACTTTTTTTCAGTTGGTCAAAAAGAGAATTTCCCATGGTATAGCTCCAGCCGGCTTAATGATGTGGGTTGTATTTTAACTGAAATTCCAGCAACTCTACATGGCTTAGGGAGCTGTACAAATAATGCACAAAAAACACTAACGATAGACCCAAGCATACTGCCACTGAGATCCACATAGGCAGCTGTCCACGCCAAACCTTTAAGTGTTCGTTATATCCCTTTGTTTCTATTGAGTATTAAATAACTGGAAAGTATCTTGTAAAAACGGAGTTGAACTCCGTTTTTACATAAACTATTCTTTGCAAATGATGATTGGACGAAAAATTAGCTCTGAACTCAAGCAATTGCTTGCAGAATATCCTGTAGTGACTTTGTTGGGGCCACGGCAATCAGGCAAGACCACGCTGGCTCAGTCGTTACCGGGCTACGAATACTGTAACTTAGAGATTCCGGAAAATCGTGAATTTGCCAGTCATGATCCCAAAGCGTTTTTGAAACAATTTGAAGAACGGGTCGTGCTTGATGAGATTCAACGGGTACCGCAACTACTAAGCTATATTCAGGCTATTGTAGATACTAACAAACGCAATGGTGAGTTTGTTCTGACAGGATCTCATCAGCTTGAATTGCATGCTGCAATTACTCAGTCTCTGGCGGGGCGCACGGGAATTCTTCATCTACTGCCATTCTCGATTTGCGAGTTGAACGATGCAAACATTGGCTTTGATGACTTCGAGGAATATGTGTATCACGGTTTTCTACCCAGAATTTATGACCAGAAACAACGCCCAACGCAAGCGTACTCGAACTATTATCAAACCTACGTAGAGAGAGATGTTCGACAGCTTATAAATCTCAAGGACGTTAGTCTGTTTGAGAAGTTCATTAAACTTGTAGCCGGTCGAATCGGGCAATTAGTTAATTTTAACTCATTAAGCAATGATGTTGGTGTGGATGCCAAAACGATTAAGCATTGGCTTTCTATTTTAGAGGCTTCGTTTATTATATATAAGCTACCGCCTTATTTTGAAAGTTTTGGTAAGCGGGTGATTAAGTCGCCTAAATACTATTTTACAGACGTGGGCCTGTTATGTTTTTTATTAGGCATTGAAAAACCAAGTCAGATTTGTCGAGACCCATTAGTGGGAAATATTTTTGAAAATCTGGTCGTTATTGAATGCCTCAAGGCGCGTTATAACCAGGGGAAATTAGCCAATCTATATTTTTTCCGAGATAGCGCCGGCAACGAGGTGGATATAGTTTTTCAACAGGGTAGGAACTTGACCGCGATCGAGTGTAAATCCGCCTCAACCTATACTGCATCTGCCTTTAAGGGGCTGGACCAATTCAACCAGTTAAGCTCTCAAGTAACAAGGAGTTGTCTTGTTTATAACGGCGAGGCAAAAGAGCTTAGTGGAAATCGATATGCGGTTCGGTTTTCGCAAGTTGATTCTATTTTTGACGAATGCGGGTAAGAGCAATTTCCGCTGTCAGCTGCCCGGCTGAATTCAAGCCAGTGCTTATCGTTGCTTACGGAGTTACGATTTAAGTCTGCCTGGCGGAATACGCAAACTATTCCGCCCTACAAATGTTTTATGATCCGTTGGTAAATACCCGGTTTCCCTTGGTATTAATCACCCGATCTGTACATTTTTCAACCACCCCATGGTTAACAACTATATTTCCAAAATGCAGGCGCTTGGGCAACAATATGTGTATCATTTCCGTTCAACATACAATGAGTATGCTATTTTTCCACCTATATTTCTTTGACAGGGAATACGAAATTGAACATAAAACTGAGCGATGCAGAGTTACGTGTTTTAGGCTGCTTATTGGAAAAGGAAACGACAACGCCGGATCAATATCCTTTGTCTTTAAATGCGCTTACCAATGCTTGTAATCAAAAAAGCAATCGAGATCCCGTCGTGTCATTTGACGAGTCTGAGGTTCAGGAAACATTGGATGTATTATCCAAAAAGCACTATGTCGTGGAAAAGTCGCCCTTTGGTGGCCGCACTGCCAAGTTTCAACATCGGTTCTGCAATTCGGAATTCAGTGAGCTGCAGTTTTCAGCACAGGAGCGCGGCATATTGTGTGTGCTGTTTTTAAGGGGGCCGCAAAGCGCGGGCGAGTTGCGCACTCGTACCAACCGATTGTGTGCCTTCAACGATGTGAATGAAGTCGAAGCGGCGCTGGAGCAATTGATAAACCACAAACATGGGCCCTTTGTTAAAAAACTTCCCCGGCAGTCGGGTCAAAGGGATTCCAGATACATTCACTTATGTGGTGAAAAGGATATAGATGACGCAGATTACGCAATACCCCATGCGTCGAGCCAGGTCGCGTCACCGGCGACCGCTGCCACGCCCGCGGTGGACTACGAGCAACGGATTCAGCAATTGGAACAAGAGGTGATTGAGCTGCGTTCTGAGTTGTCTGAATTAAAGGAGATTGTGAATCAATTCGTTTAGCAATGATAGCCACAGACCCACACCCGATTTTCGCATCGCATTTTTTACGATGCTCTGGTTTGTGATTGTATTGTGGTTAATTCAAATCGCCAATGCACTATTTGGCCTGGAGCTTTTTCATTACGGCGTTTTGCCAGGGGAGCTGTATGGCCTAAGGGGGGTACTATTTGCGCCTTTAATACACATTTCTTTTACTCATATTTTTTCTAACACATTGCCCATACTGGTGCTGGGTACGGCCATGCTGTTGGGTTATCCACGTTCCAGTAAGTGGGTATTTCTAGCTATTTATTTTGGCGTTGGAATATTGGTATGGTTATTTGCGCGAACCAATTTTCATGTCGGCGCCAGCGGCATTAGCTTTGGTTTTCTGGCTTTTGTATTTGTCATTGGAATACTGCGTTGGGATAAACGCGCCATTGCTTTGTCGTGTTTGGTGTTTTTTATGTATGGCAGCATGATCTGGGGAATTTTTCCAACGGAGCCGGATGTTTCATTTGAGTCTCATTTCTTCGGCGCGGTCATCGGTGTCCTATGCGCGATCTTGTTTCGAAATGTCGATGCGAAACCACCTGAAAAGCGTTATGAGTGGGAGTATGAAACGGAAGAGTTGGAGGAATATGCAGAAGACAAGTGGGTTGAGTGCCACTGTTTCTCATCCAATATTAATTACCGCTGCTTATCGTTGCTTATGCAGTTAACCTGTAAGTCTGCTTGGTGGAATACGTAAACTATTCCACCTCTACAAGCGGTTACAACCGGTGCTGGAGCAGAACAACTAACCCAACAACGGGTGTCCTTTTGGCAATTGTTTGGCATACCAAAGCGCGAGCTTATGACGCATGGACTTCTGTGATACCTGATCTTCGGGCAAAGGCTGAATGAGCTTGTCATGAACCAATAATCGATAGAGATATAATACTTTTTCGGATGCGGAATCGGTGGCTTCCCACTCCACTGCCCCACGGTCTTCACCATATTTCATTCCGGCTAATATCGCCTCTTTCAATACCTCTGCTTCATTTTTAAGTTTTTTCATTGTCGCACCTTCTGGCAAACATTATCGGGAAAAACGGATTCCGAAAGCAATGGTTTTCTAATATAACATACGGCCATTAACTTCTTCTTTTTTCTTTTTTACCAAGTTCAAGCGTATCTTGAAAAAGTCATGAAGTCTTAAATGACCGTATTGGTTACGATATTAATCTATGTGAGGTAGCCGATATCTGTATCTTCCCCCAAATGTCGCCAACTGCCAAGGGCATGGAAATCGGATTTCCGCCGGTTAGGTTTCATTCGATGGCGGCGTTGTGGATTTGGTTCAATACGAAACCAATGGGGTGCAGTGGCCGACATCACAACAACGCTTTTTGGGGACATTGCCGGGTACGGGTACCCGGATTTAATGCCCCCGCCACAGGATCTCGGTCACCAGAATATGAATAAATGCACCCACGGTTAAGGCTGAGAGAATGCACCGATGCTGGGTGGATTGGCATAGGCGTTCCTGTCGTAATCACCGATCAGTCCACGAATAACGGTGGTCCCTTGACCAAACGCAGGGCTACCCGCTTGAGTTCGATAGTTTGCATCCAGATTCGGATCTTGCTGAATGACGGAGCTTGTTTCTATGATGCTGTCACCGTAGGTTGGCCCGGCAAATTGATTGTTATCCAGGGAATACCACAGATTCCAGCCAAACGTGTAGGTAGCGGGAGTTGTGTTACTGCCTACGCCGACATAAATAGGGGATATTTGACTTGAATTGAACACGATGATGTTATTGATGAAATAACCGCTGTGCCCGGCAGTTTTTTGCGTGTTTTCTTCCAATATTCTGGCAATATAGTTTTGCGGCTCGATGATAGTGTTGTTGGCAAACACACAGGTGTCACATCCCACAAAAGCCACGGGGGTTGATCCGGGACGGACGAAAATATTGGCGGTTATGTGAATTTGACTGCCCTCATACTCGGCGTCTATGGGACGAAACACCGCGATATTGCTTGAACCACCCGCGTTAATGGATCGTTGCGGTATATCCACAAACTGGTTACCGTGTATGTGAATGTTTGCGGTACCGCCTTTGGTGTTTATCCCATTGATGCCCATATTGGCGAAATAGTTTTCGGTAATGATGCCATCGTGACTGCCCACCATATCGATTGCTTCACCGTCTCTGCAGTTTTCAAACCGGCTCATCTCTATATAGAAGTTATTCACTCCCGAGAGTTTTAAGCAATCGCGATTTTGCCCGGTGGCACCTATGTTTCGAAAGTTCATATTGCGAAATACTATAAATTCGCTGGGCGTGTCGTAGCTACCACCATCGTCCATATTAATGCCGTGGGGTGATGTGTTCTGGATCGTTAAGCCGTCGAACACCAAATAACGAGCGTCGCTAAAATAAAAAGCCATCTCAGCATCACCGCCGTCTATGATCACTTGCCCGTCCGCTACGATGGCAATGGGTGCCGTCGCCATTCCCTGCACGTCACTGAACGCACCCGCACCGCCGTAGGTGCCGGCGGCAATACGTACTTGCGTTCCCGGAGCAGCATTTAACAATCCATCTCTTATGGTGTCGTAAGGCAGTAATTGGCTGCCATCACCGCCCGGGGAAGCCGCCGCGGACACATAGATGGTATTGCTATAGCTCACACTCTCGTCAAATGCCGCTGGAAATTCTGACCCTTGCGGTGGTGGTCCTTTATCTGAAGAGTCGCTACTACAAGCCGGCAAAGTGGCGTAAAGCAAAAAAATTACTGAACAAACGACATAATGCCTAATCGAGGAATATTTACTGAATAACATGCAATTACCCTACTTTATTTATCATAGAAAAGTATAAGCCGCTTACCAAAATGATACCAGCACCTGAGTACAAAAACTGTGAGATGATTCGCCTAAACGTAGAGACCTGCTACGCGTCCTGCAGCTGGACACAGCGGCTCACCCTGCTATAACCGCCTATATTGTGCGCAATATCGAAACAGGCTGTGATAAAATGTCGGCCTGTCGTACTTCAATCTGGAGATTTATTAATGAAAACAATACGTTTAGCCGGTTTTTGCGTGGTGTGGCCGGCTCTTTTACTGGCCTCCGCCACTGCGTTCGCCGGTGAATATGATGGCACTTGGAGCGGATATTTAAACTGTGGTGTGAATCGGTGGGGCGACGACCCATGGACCAAGAATATGAGTATTACCATTGAAGATTCCACAGCCAAAGCTTACCGCTTGGATTTAAATCATGTTTCCAAAAAGGAACTGCGTGATCTGCGAGGAAGTTACCCCGACAGATACTTTTTGGACGATAAAATCTTGGAGTTTCCGATTCGTCTAAAAGCACAAAATGGGAAAATGAGCATCAAAGGTAACTTTGAGTATGGACCAAATTCTCTCGACTTTTACATGAAAGGACGGTTGCAAGGTGATGCATTCGTGCTTTCCGGCACCCGGGGAAGTCGAGGCTGCCGCGTATCCTTAAAAAAATCCACCGCCTCCCAGGAACAAGCGAATCCTGCGGTTGCAAGCGCGGTCCAAGCGATGAAACCCATGGCAAACCCGGATGAAGGCGGAAGATTCACGCACGCGCATTTAACGTTGGATTTATTGAATGGCTGGAAAAGCGGCCCACTGCCGACAAACTCGGAGAACACCATTGGTGTTCTCACATCCAACAATATCTCCGGCGCCAGCATTGTTTTGGATTGCTATCGTGGTTTTATGCACTCTATGGCCACCACCCGTACAAGAGGTTTAGGTACGCTGAGCGCGGCCCTGCCTGCCGGTCAGGAACAGTTGAGCAAACCTCGTCAAATCACCACGCGAAAAGGAAAAGGCACCATTGAGTTCTGGCGTGGCAATATACCGGCCGGCAACGTTACCATTACGCTGGCAACTCCCCTGGCAATTATTAAGACCCGCCATTGCTGGCTGGTGGCCACCGGCTATGCACCGGAATCGGCAAAGGAACAACTGCAACAGGAGTTTGAAGCGATTATAAAATCCGCCCGTTAAAGCAAGCAGATACTGAAAGTTGCCAACACCGCACCTACGACGGTTTAGAGTGTGTGTGGTATCGGGTATGGCGTAAGGGTTCAATTAAACAGAACGCGCCCGACAAAAAAAATCCCCGGACCAGCCGGGGATTTTTTTTAACTAAGGTTGTGCAGTTTATGGGGTGATTTGTATAAACACTTTCTGCCCTATCCCCTGCTCATCCGTTGTGGCGGAGTATGAACGTACCTGCAACTCGTACAATCCGACCGGCAGGAATTCCACTGCATCCAGGCTCCAATCGTTGGTAGCACCGGCGGTCAGCGTAACACCGGCTCCGTTCACATATCTCGGTGTACGGATCTGGTAGTGTGGCATGGGTAACAAGGTCACACCATCGAGTTGTTTATACATCACTTGCCATTGGGTGCTTGTGGGGAAGGAGCTTGCCGTACTCCAAGTCACACTCACTCCGGTTGCTGCTGTGATAACCAACGGTGCAGCCGCAGTTGTGGTAGTCACTGCGGTGCTGTTCACCAACATGTCGGCTTTCAGTACGGCCGGTTCGGTAACACTCGCCGGCGGTGTATACGGCAACTCAAAGATTGCATCAGGAGAGCCGTCAAAAGAGCCGCTTAAGGTCACAAGGTATGTATCCGTTCCCAGCAATCCAAGCCCACCATTGTTCAAGCTGTTGTAGTTGACATAGGTATTGCCTCTTTGCGCCTGTAGTCCGTCAACCGGCAATTGGACAAAGGAGTCAACAACCATCGGGAAGTCCATATTCCATAGATTCCACGAAACAGCCGACGTAACCGAATCCAACACTGTACTACCGACACTGTTTAACACAGCCGTATTGTACACGGGTAGTGCGTTTTTCATGGATATATGTGTACTTTCACCTGCGTTAGTGACACGTGAGGCAATTCCCAGCTCCGGAGTCACTACTCTGGCGGCACCCGTGGTACTACCCGGATAAGACGTTACCGTCGCATTGGCACTGTCGGTCCACTGCATAATCAGATTGAAAGAATTGCCGGGCACACCGGTCACCATTCCGTTTGCATCATCGTTCATATTCAAATTCAGGGTATCGTTGAACGAATCCAAATTGCCGCCGTTACACTGGAATGGCCTGTTGACCACCGTGCAGTTCCAAACACCGCCATCTATACCCGCTTGAACATAGATTTGAAATACACCGGCGGCCGGGTCTGCGTTATTGGTTTCAACATTAATCAAACCATGCACACCTGCCCGAAGTTCCAGTCGTTGACTGTGACTCAGAGCTACTGAACCGACACCGTCAGATTTTGAAGCGGTGATCCGTACGGTATGAGCATCCCATGGGTTCAAAGTACCGGCGGGTAAAACAACCGAAGTCGTCGCACCATCGGGAGTATCCATACGTCTGCGAAGGGTTCCTTCCGACTCCTCAACCCGAACCTGATAGCGTGTTTGACCATCGTTGATACCTACCCAGCTTACCGGTAAAGATGTAGTGGGATTAAAGTATCCGTACAGAGGTATTCTTCCCCCTGCCTGAGTCGTAGAACCTTTAGCGCCGTTCACATCGACAGTAATGCGATCAACCGTACTGGTAAATCGACTGATGGAAACCTCTGCGGCGACAGAGCTGGAGTACACAACAGCATCATCATTCGCTACGGTTGAGGATGTGGTGTTCTTAACGCCATCACCCCCTGCATCCAACACTCTGACAGTATAACTGGTACCGTGAACTACACGGTCCGCCCCCGTAGTCGGATCATCGGTATTACAGTTGATGAAGCTGTAGGGCCCGCTTTGGAATGCCAGAACGGTACGGTCCGGGTTTGGCAGTCGTTGCTGGTCCACATAGCGTCCGTTGATTCCCGGCTCACTGATATAAGCAGCGGAACACAGTTCGGTTGCACCATCCAAAACCTGCAGCCACAACTTGCCACCTGCTGCGGCCGGTTTCACGGGCGGATTTTGGAGACCCAGGTAAATGCCGTCCGTAACTCCCGCGCCTGAGGACGTGGAGACCACTCGGGTAAAGCCTGTCGTACCAACCAGTTTACCGTAACCTTCACCACCGCTGTTCCATTCACTGCTCGGCATCGTTGTAGACGCACAGATTGCCGGATCCGTCGTGTTCATGTACTGACGGTTGCGGTTTTCTGTTTGTACCCAAAGCATCACCGCACCGGGCGCAGCTGTTGCGGGATTATCCACAAAAAGGCCTCGAACTCTTTCCTCTTCGCAAATAACCATATCTGTAGTTCCACCCATACCATCCGGCTCGGCTCGATGATAAATGTTATCTCCGTTCAGTTGAAACCGACCCGTCATTGGGTTGAATGTGGAAGTTTCATTCTCAGACAACACGGTTTGGTTTGGATCCTCAAGGTCCACTGTATGAGCGACAACCGTACCGGCCACTGGATTCACTTCCAGTTGTACCACTGTGGAATCCCTCATTTGCATGCCGTTTTCGTTAAAACCCATCTCCACCGCATACAAACCATTGTAGACCTCAGACCCCGTGTGTGAGTATGTGAATGCCCCGGCCAAAGTTTCGGATCGCAGACAATTTCGACTGTCGCCGGAAACCGCGTCGGTTCCGGTGGAAGTCTCAGAGAATGCACCTGTCCATGTGCCGCTGACAGTATCAACGTTTATGGTAGCGGAAAACGCCTGAGTAATTTCTAATGTACCACCCAGTCCACCGTTGAGACTTGGAATCCATTCATCTCGGATTTCCGAGTTGGTGATAGTCAACACATTGGTCAGTCCATTGTATGAACCAAACACTTCAGCGTTGATTAGCACCCGGCCATTACCTGCATCTTCAAAACTCAGATACTCGACCTCGGAATCACCAACCGCTTCACTACCGAAACATTGGTTAGCCAGTAATCCTGTGCTGGTATCGGACAAAGCGGATATAGTGGCTGTTAAGCGATGAACACCCAATATCGCACTATTGTCACATACTGCCGGATTATTGGTGGCGTCTGCGGTCAATGGACAAGTGTCGGCAGCATCAGCAATTCCGTCACCGTCATCGTCCGAGTCACTGGCAGCATCGTCAATCAGATCCGTACGAACACCGTCAACTGTCACGAAGTATACTGCGTCCGCTATGCCATCACCGTCAGTATCTGCATCGCGGGTTGGATCATTGACGTACGCGTCCTGGCTGTCGACAACACCGTCACCATCACTGTCATCAGGATTAGGCGTAGGCGCAACACCATTGCCGGGACCATAGGCGGCCAGAAGTTCAGCTTTGGCATTTGGTCCGTACATTAACATCACGACATTGGGAGAGAGACCGGTGCCGGTTGCGCTTTTCCCGCCCTGGCGAACATAAACTCCGGTGCCACTGTTGTACTCTACGAAGAACCGGTTCTGCTCTTCTTCTCTCATATCAGCAATTACCAAGATGTCATTCGGTATGGCGAATTCAAGGAAGTTCACACCGTTGACGGCCACCACCGACCAGGTACCGGCGGTACCGATGGGAGTTGCCGTTCCCAAATTGTCTACCGAAAAGAAGTTGGTGGTTCCGCTGGATCCGGGAGTCACCGTACTGCCCAGTAACTCTACGCCAATCCACCCATTCGGACCGCCGGAAATTCCCCAAATTGTATTGGCAGCACCGTTTTGGGTTGTGGTGGACAATACCAGTTCGGATAAAGCGGTGGCTGCAACCGGTACCGTTGTAAAGTTAACTTGAACGTACCCACAGGTATCACCGGTAACTGTTGTATCTTGCTGATCACACCAGATGCTGTACGAATCCCTGAGATTGGTATATGTCAAACCATAGGCCTTGGCATTCGCTGAGAAATTAACCGCATCGCTGACTCTGCCGCGCCAGTTGGCGTCTAAATACGTGGTCAATGGTTTGCCCGCTATGTCCAGCTCAAACATGTTGATGCTCAGCTGCTCAAAGATGTTACTTGACGCATCGGTTTTAACCAAAACGGCCGTACTTTGACTGGTGCTGACACTCTGAACTTTCAAATTGTCTCCCAGCGCTACCCAACCCCCTGCACCCGTCGTATCAAACATCACCGAGTTGGTGGTGGGTACTTGTAAATCCCAGGTCAGATTGGTTTCGTGGAAAACATACTCATCATCGGTAGTCGTGCCCTGCGTGCTGTTCCACTGCAAGGTACCGTAGTTGAACTGCAATACATCCGCTTGTCCATCCCACTCAAATCGGGACTCTGCCCACGTGATACCCTGTTCCAGGATAGGACCAAGATCCAGGAAGGCACACTGACTGGCATCGGTAGACGTATTTGGGTTAAATTTGCAGACATCCGCATTATCACCGACACCGTCACCATCGGAATCCTGTGTTTCAGTGGGATCCGTTGGAAAAGCGTCCAGATTGTCAGGAACACCATCGTTGTCATCATCAGCATCACAAACATTACCCTGAGAATCCCCGTCTGTATTCAATTGATCACTGTTTGAATCCAATGGACAATTGTCGGTACCATCATTCACTGTGTCCGAATCAGTATCCACCAACAATGGATTGGTACCCAAAGTCGCTTCAGCGGTATCTGACAGGCCGTCGTTGTCGTCATCCGTATCTGAATTGTTCCCGATGCCATCGCCGTCCGTGTCCAAAAATTCATTGGGATTTGTTGGAAAAGCGTCGGCTCCATTAGCAACCCCGTCACCGTCTATATCGCTGTCACAGGCATCTCCCAGGGTATCTCCATCCAGATCCCGTTGTACCGGATTGGCTGCATTGGGACAGTTGTCGCTTTGATCACCCACACCGTCACCATCAGTATCGACTGATTCGTTGGGATTATAGGGGAACGCATCCACATCGTTAGCAACCCCGTCACCGTCGATGTCAGTGTCGCAGACATCCCCCAGCAAGTCGCCATCCAGATTTTGCTGCAAAGGATTGGGATCATTGAGGCAGTTGTCGATACTGTCCGGAAAACCGTCCATGTCCGTGTCGGTATCCAATGTGCTGCGAGTGGGATCCAACGGAAAGGCATCGTTAACATCCAGCACGGTATCGTTGTCGTCATCGGTATCCGCATTGTTACCAATACCGTCACCGTCCGTATCCACCCATTCAGTATTGTTACCGGGGAATGCGTCCACGTTGTCCGTACGACCGTCGCCGTCACAGTCCCGCAACAATTCGCAACCGAGGGCTTCGTTTACATCCAGCACGGTATCGTTGTCGTCATCGGGATCGGCATTGTTACCTACGCCGTCATGATCTGTATCAACTGACTCATTTGGATCAAATGGAAAGGCGTCATTTACATCCAATACCGTATCATTATCGTCGTCTGTATCGGCTACGTTACCGATTCCATCACCATCATTGTCGCTGGTCTCAGTGGAATCATCCGGTAGTGCATCCAAGCTATTGGATACGCCGTCTCCATCACGATCTGTGTCCAGTTCGACACCGTTTTGATCCACATCGGGAATACCGTCGCCATCACTGTCAACGGGTGCAGGAAGATCAACTAAACCGACGTTATTATCGTAAAGATTATCATCCCAGCCATCACCGTCGGAATCATTGGAATTTTGGGCTGAGGCATTGCGTGGAAAGGCATCACTGGCATTATCAACACCGTCTCCGTCAATGTCTGGATCGGAGTTGTCACCACAGCCATTTCCGGATGTCGTGGTTTGGGTGGCTATGGTACCGCAGTCCCCATCCAGATCGCCACTTTCCGCACTGTTCAAGGGGAAGGCATCGGCCCCATCTGCCACACCATCGTTATCGTCATCGGTATCGGTATTATTCCCGATTCCATCATGGTCGGTATCTTTGGTTTCCGCAGGGTCATCCGGGAATGCGTCATCGGAATTCACCACACCGTCACCGTCTCGATCCGGATTGGTTTGAGCAGGTTCAGTGCTGGTGTCGATGGTGCTATCGCTCAGGTTTGTTGTATCAACCGTACTATTACCGGTTTGAGATGTTTCAGATGCCAAAACGGCTTCAATTTGTGCAACGGTTGTAGAAGTCCCGGGAATCATCAACTGTTGCGGATCTGTGTTTTCCAGGGTGGCGCGAACTTCAACAGGAAGGATTACGATTGAATTTCCGTCAACATCCGTTCCGTCAATCTGTCCGTCGGCTAAGTCTGCGACCAATGCTTCCACGATAGTATCCGTGTCCACCGGAGCAATGGTCCCGCTCACTTGACCCTGTAATTGATCGACCACCGCAGCAAAGGCTTCTACAGCGCCGCGATATTTGGCCGTCTGGGTTTGTGATTCCAAACTGGTAGTATCAGAGTCCACAAGAGGTGCGGTGGTGTATATATCGATATTTTCATCCAGACCGAAACCCAATGTGGATTTAACCTCGCCGGCTGCTATGGGTAAAGCGGCCAGAAACCTTTCCTGTACCGTTGTGGCATTTGTATAAGCTTCATCGTTTGAATATGGCGCACGATTTGACAGAGAGTTTTTAATCGCCACATCCACCGCCAAGGTGGTTAGAGGTGTCGCGTACAGGTTCTTGCCACTGTCCAGCATGTCCTGTGTCACAACCGTCTTCATGTTGGTGATTATCGGTCTGGCACCGGTCATCAAATCCGTTGTGGAGGCATCTGCGGTGAAAACCAATATGTACGGAGGATTCACGCTGGATGTTGGCAATCCCAACTGAAACGCGGCCTGGGCATTGGTCCGCCCGGAAGCAACAGGACTTTGCGCCTGAAAATTGATGAATACTGAATCGAATTCATACAGTGCGAATTGAGCATTGGCCAACGGACCCTTGACGCTCCCCCCTCCCATTGTGGTTTGCGGAGGTGAGCTGCCTCCCCCACCGCCTCCACCGCACCCGGCAAGAACCAGCACGGATACAAGTAAGACACTAATTTTCTTCGTTGCAATTCGCAAACCGAAACGAGGGATTGTCATAGTTTCTCCTCTTTATTAACTATTATTAAAGTTTGAACTTGGCACGAGGACCAAATATTCTATGCGCGCTACTTTTTTAAACGTCAAAAACCCAGCGAGGGCCAGGCCTGAGCCCGTCCCAGTCTGCAATTATTATGCCTTACAGACAGCACGCCAACTGAATAGTATTGTTCCAATGTAGTTTGGATTGAGTGATTGTCAATGCGAATTGGAGGCTGTTCATGAATTTGCAAGCATTTCGATGTCACAAACCACAAAGTCAGCTGAATTAAAACGCGGTGCTAAAAATAGTAAATGACATTCTCACTAGAGCCCTTACAAATCAATCTGTGACATTTGTCCGGCTATTGGCGCCGGAATTCATCATAATTGGTCATTGGTATTTCATTTCCAGTGCGTATGATATTCCCCATCCATGCATTTGAGGAGCCTGCTTACCATGACTCGACGACTTGCACTATTTATCTGCATGTTACCCGCTTTTAGCCTGGCCTGCGGTGACGAGATACGCGACCCGGTAAATCGGTTGATCGGCTGGGGAATTCTTAGCGTTCTGATCATTCTGTTTTTTGGACCGGTTGTGGGCTTATTTCGGCGGTCCGGCCCCATGCCCCACAATACCAAGATCATCCTGGGGTTATCCGTTTTCACCTTAACAATGGCTTTCTGGCTTTTAGCTTTTACCCGGCACACAGGCTTTGGCTTGCTGGTGTTTTTTACTGGCTGGTTAATGCCTGCAAGCTATCTGTTCGTTACCCGAAAGTTGGGCAATCAGCCGGCCCCAGCACCACAAACCGATTGCTGCAAACCTCAGTCGGAGTGTATTTGAATCTTGTGACGTCCGCCTGACACCGGAATACATTTTGTTGTTCCGGCATGGGAACAGACCTCGATCGTATCGAGCTACAAAACATACCCGCCCCCCTTTATCCTACCCTGCATGACACCGCAAAAAAGCTATCGCTAAGCGATTTTTGTTCGCCGGTAAACTGTGAACCAGTTCCCGCTTTAACATACTGTTCACGTTACAACGCAGCAAACAGTATGGATTGGATTGTTTCTTCCGCGTCACAAAGATAAATATTTCCTTTCTAATGAGTAGCCTGAAAAGACTTAGAAGCAGCTATAACCCACTATGATCCAAGTGTGGCAATGTAGTGAACTCCATTCAGCTAAAACCTATAAAAACGATAAAGTATTCGAGCGCGGTACTTACTTATATATTACCCATGCGAGCATGCCGCGCCGCTGAAAACTCAACAAACAATTTGAATGAGGCTGCTTATGAAAAACGGTTTAGTTAAATCCACAAAGCCCAGGGCTCTGATCGTCGATGACAGTTATACAGTACAAAGACACATTCGCGTCGCTTTGAGCTCGTTAGAGCTGGACTTGGATTTCGCAACCAATAGCAAAGACGCTTTTACAAAAATTGAAGAGATAGACTACGATATCGTTTTTCTTGATGTAATGCTGCCGGGCGGAATGGACGGTTATAGCATTTGCAAGCAAATCAAAAATTCCAAACGAACCAAACGCATTCCGGTCATTATGCTCACCAGCAAAGACACCTCTTTCGACAAAGTTCGGGGAATGATGTCCGGATCCAATGTCTATTTAACCAAACCGGTAAATAGCAAGAAACTACTTGAAGCAGTAGAAAAAGTAGCGCCCAGTGTGTGCCAAAGCTCATCAAACCAATTCAATCGATTGAGAACAGGCACTTTTTAAAACCATCAGGGTTCATAACCCAAAGCCAATTGTGATGCAAATAGGAGAAATAAGATGTCAGTAAAAAAAGTGCTTGTTGTTGACGATTCAACCACTGATTTAAAAAACCTGCAACAGATCGTATCCAGCGCAGGATACACCGTTCTCACCGCCTCATCCGGAGAAGAGGCTGTCAACGTTGCTAAAAATGATCACCCGGACGCTGTTTTAATGGATGTCATTATGGATGGCATGAACGGTTTTCAGGCATGCCGCGCCATCACGTCCGATGATGCTACCAAAGATATTTCTGTAGTTCTGGTCAGCAGCAAAGGTGAAAAAGCCGACCGAATTTGGGGTGAAGAACAGGGTGCCTCCGGTTATGTCACCAAACCCTACACTTCCGAGCAAATCCTGGAGCAACTGCAAGCACTGTAGTTAAACCACAACGGTAGTTAACCCACAATAGTTAACCTACATGTCGTGGGACGATAGGAGAGATACGATGAACACTGAAGACACACGCCAGGCACCATCGGCCGATCAAAGGCCATCTGGAAACATCAGTCTGAGCGATGCGCTGACTCGTGAATTTGTACTTCCTTCTGCATCGTCCCACGACAGCATTAGCGAAACCAAACATTTGGTAATTCATCGAATGGGTTTCCGCGTTGGTGACATTGGTTTACTGTACCCGCAAGACGGCAGCAGAGAAGTCACCAAGCTACCGACACTGAATTTTATACCGAATACCGCCTCCTGGATGATCGGTCTAGTCAATATACGCGGCGGGCTGGTTCCCGTTGTTGATTTGTCGCTGGCATTAGACGTGGAGCGAGACCGGAGTAAAGAACCCTATTTACTGGTTTTCGGTCACAATGACGAAAGTATCGGCCTGTTGATTGAAGGGCTGCCCGAACGTAAAACCATACCAACCGAGCAAAAGCTGAGCAGTCTGCCTCCGGTACCGCAGCGCCTGGAGCCCGTGGCTACGGCAGCCTATGACTACGAAGACCTGGTGTGGATAGACATCCAAATAAAAAACTTTTTTGAACGATTGACTGAGGAAATCGCAATATAGCGTACCCCTTGGGCATAGATTCCGTGGGACTGTATCGATACAGCATGATACGGCTGAGTATGACTAAACTGGAGAAAGACGAATGAAAGGTTTCAAAAAATTTAGCCTCGGATCAACGGTATCCCAAAGGCTAAACCAGGTTCTGGGTGTAATGATTGCGGGCTTTGTGATGATCAGTCTCGCGTTTTTGGCGGTGGACTTGCTCACGACCAATACCTTTAAAGAGGACGAACGCGTAATTCAATTCGCCACTATAGCGGATAGAGCCCTTTCGTCTGTACAGAATGCCAGAAAGGAGGAGAAAAACTTTCTGCTGCACAAAGATGAAAAATATCTCGAAACTCACAGCGCCTTCCTAGATTCGGCCTTTAAGAGCATTGCTCAATTGGATCAGATAACTAACGTAGAGGGCGAGCACGCTTTGTTAGCCAAGCTTAAAGACACGATTTCAGATTACCAGAAAAAGTTCAAAACCACGGCACAACATCAAATCGATTTGGGTCTAAATGACAAAAGCGGAATCTTGGGCCAATTAAACGAATCGGCCCGGAGCGTGGAGGCTGATTTACGTTATGACGGTGTAGCACCACTGAAAGCCTCCTTACTTACCATGCGTGTATTCGAGAAGAACTTTCTAGACACGCAAACCGAAGAATACATCAGCAAAATGGCTGCTGAGCAACGACGATTCAATCGCCTCGTAGCAGACAGCACTTTGTCTGAGACCGCTAAAGACACAATTCGAACCAACATGAAAGACTATCAAGCCCATTTCGCTACTCTGGTCAGCGGTTTCAAAACTGTTAATGCGGACATCGAGAGTATTGAAAAATCCATTCATCAAGCGGATCCCTTGGTAAAACAATTGCGCAGTTTCCTTGAGAAACACCAAGCAAGCAATAAACAACTTCACAAAACCAATCACCTGATAATACTTATCGGTTTTGGCGTCATTTTGATTCTGTCTGCGGTTGCAGCGGGAACCATGCTGTTCCGAGTCAGAAAACTGATTAACCATTCCTTGGATGCGCTACAAAACACGGTAGGAAAAATGGCCGAAGGTGATTTCAGTGTACGTGTAGACCTGCACTCCAAAGACGAATTCGGTACTCTGGCTTCCGCCTTCAACACCATGTTGGAAGATCGCGGTAAATTTATGAAAACCGAAGAAGAAAACGAAATGCTCAACAACTCCATCATTGCCCTGGTACGCGCCGTTTCCAAACTAGGCCGAGGTAATCTGAACTCCAAAGCTCCGGTGAATGAGGATATCACCGGCGCATTGGGGGATGCGATTAATAATATGTCAGAGGGCATTGCCAAAACACTGGGTAATGTGGATGCCGCCTCCCAACAATTGATACACGCCTCCAGTGAGGTAAGACACAATACCGAACAGAGCAAAGGTACCGTTCTTGGTGCTGCCAAGGGTATGAGCGAATTACGCGGTACCATTCAAGAGACCGCAAAACGCATCAAACGTTTGGGCGAACGTTCTCAGGAAATCGGCGGTATCATTAAATTGATCGATAATATCGCTGAACGAACCAACGTACTGGCTTTGAACGCGAATATGCATGCGGCCGCAGCCGGTGAAGCGGGCCGCGGATTCATGGTGGTGGCCGACGAGGTGCAACGACTGGCTGAGAGCTCCAAAGGGGCAACAGAACAAATCGCAAAACTGGTCAGCAATATTCAGGTGGAAACCAGCGATACCATCTCCGCCATGGACAAAGCCATCGGTGAAGTGGTCAAAGGTGGTGAGGTTACCGAACAGGCGGCCGAGCAAATGGATAGAACCGAGTCCACCGTATCGCGATTGGAAGCGCTGGGTCAGGAACTGGCCAGTGCGGTAGCTGCTTTCGAGTTACCGGAAAACGTGGTGCCCATGAGATCAGCACAGCCCGTAAAAATGAAAGAAGCGAGTTAATATCATGCCATCGCCGGAAATACTTGTTGTTTTGTCGGACGAACTCAGTGACTCTTCCCCGGTCTTTCAGACGGCCTTGTCTGAAATCGTATCAGGAGATGAAAACGCTTTTCAAGAAGGCGTGGAAACCTATCACGAGCAATTGCAGCGCATCAGTGATGTGACGGGGCTGTTGAATCTGGCAGGCTTGCAGTGGGTCTGCCGGCATATAGAAACCAACCTCTCCGTGCTCAGTCCGCAAAACATCGGCAGTACCAATCTGGACTTGTTTGCCCAGTGGCCCGATCTTATGCTGGACTATCTGGCAACGCCAAAGGACAAAGCACGATGTCGTGCCCTGGCGCAACACTGTTTTCACGCAGAGTGGCCCATGGCACCGGAGTCAGAGCTGGCCAGCTCACTGGAGCAAAAACTCTTAGACATCAGCGAAGAACCGGAAGACATCGAACAAACCGAGTCGCGCCAGATAGAAGCCACCATGGAAGATATCGCCTTGCAGTTGGAAGACGACATTAACAAGGAACTGGTGGAAGCGTTTCTTACTGAAGGACCGCTTCAAGCTATGCACTACTCCTCTATGATCCAGGGCATAGAAAACGGCCGGGCCGGAGTGGAAGCCATTGACGAAGCCCGACGGGTTATTCATGCCTTAAAAGGTGAAGCCAATACCGTGGGTGTTCGCGGTGTGGCCTCATTGTCTCACCACGTAGAGGATATTCTGCAGTACTTACGTGACAACGGTATGCTGCCTAAAGGGAGCATTAACCGACTGCTGCTGGATGTAGCCGATTGTCTGGAAATGATGTTTGAGGCGTTACTGGGCACTGGCTCCCCACCCGAACATGCTTTGTCGGTGCTACAACAGGTGCTGGATGTGGCCAACGCCATCGACAAGGGCGAGTTTGAAAAGGAATACTCTTTTGTTTCATCTATGTCAGCAACACAGGAATCCCCGGCTGAGGACTCACATAACCCAAGCGCACAATTCCAACCACTCAGTACCCCGCAGGTGGACGCCAAAGTCAGGGTATCGGCCGAATCCGTGGAAGAAATGCAACGTTTATCCGGAGAAATGGCCATTTCCCGCGGTCATGTACAGGAACGTCTGCA
Source organism: Gammaproteobacteria bacterium (assembly GCA_029882975.1). Taxonomy (NCBI): domain Bacteria; kingdom Pseudomonadati; phylum Pseudomonadota; class Gammaproteobacteria; species Gammaproteobacteria bacterium. The sequence continues at coordinate 164,211 of JAOUJW010000006.1, read as the reverse complement.
ACAGAGCTTGAGTGTACTTAGAGAATTGGTGGAACGCCACAATATACTGTGGCACCGCGCCAACGATCTGGAACGTCTGGTATCCACCCAAGGTGTCGCAGCGGGTCAACGGGAAATCGAATCCCGCGTGGGTGTGGTCAACAGCGGTTTTGACCCACTGGAGATGGACCAATACAGTGAACTGCACAGTGGCGTGCATACAGTCATAGAAACCATTGCGGACTTACAAATGCTGGGTATCCAGGTACTGGACAATTTGTCGGAAATCGGCACAACCGTAAACCAGCAAGCATTGATTAACAATGAGCTGCACGACCAGCTCATGACCGCACGCATGGTGCCTGCCAGCACGTTGAATACCCGCCTGCAACGAGCCGTTCGCAAGGCTACCGACTCACTCCATAAGCCTGTTCAACTCAATATCCACGGCCAAAATGTCATGCTTGATGACCAAATGGTAAATTTGATTATCGATCCCTTGCAACATATTTTGCGCAATGCCGTGGATCACGGTTTGGAATCCCCCGAGGAAAGAGTCCATTTGGGCAAAGCGGAAACGGGCACTATCGATTTGAGTTTTGCCCGAGACGGTAACTTTCTGGTTATAAAATGCCAGGACGATGGTGCCGGACTGGACCTGCCTTTCATTCGCTCCAAGGCCATTGAACGCGGTTTGGTTTCCCCCGATCAAGAGCTATCCGACGAGGAGACTATGCGCCTGATTCTTCAAGCCGGATTTTCCACCAGTGAAACGGTAACGGAAATATCCGGACGTGGTGTCGGTATGGACATTGTTAACAACACCATAACCAAAATGAAAGGCAGTATCGATATTCGAACTGAGTCAGGGAAAGGCTGCACTTTTATACTGCGGGCTCCCCTCTCCATGGGTATCGCCCACTGCCTGCTGGCCGATGTGGGCCAGAAAACCTTTGCCCTGCCCACCGACAACCTGGATCGCATTGTTTTTCAGGGCGCTAAAAAAATTCAAAAAATCGGTACCGGTTATGCATTTCGCGATGGCAAGGAAACCTGCCCTGCCCGTCTGCTGTCGGATTTGCTATTGGGTGTAGGCCATGGCGCTCAGGGACTGGCGCTGGACGATGACGAACGTCCCGTCATATTGGTTAAAACGCTTGAGGGCAAAGAAGCATTGGTCGTAGACAAAGTGGTCAGTGGACGTGACCTGGTCATCAAAGGTCTTGGAAAATACATGCGCAACATCAATGGCGTATCCGGTGCTTCCATTTTGGGTGATGGGCGTGTGGTACCGATCCTGGACATGTTGGATTTACTGGAGGAAAAATCCATAGGCCAAAGTACAGTCTCCCGCGCTCAAACCGATCAACCGAGTTTTGAACGTAAAACATCGGACATTCTGATTGTTGATGACTCCTTGAGTGTTCGTACCGCATTGTCACAGTTGGTGCATGATGACGGTTTCGATGTGAGAACTGCCATTGACGGCATGGAAGCCATTGAGCAAATCAACAGGAAAGTCCCCGATGTTTTGTTAGTTGACATGGAAATGCCTCGCATGAACGGGTTAGAACTGACGGCCCGACTGCGATCACAACAGAGCACCAGGCAGATACCGGTCATTATGATCACCTCGCGCTCCAGTGAGAAACACCGGGTGCAGGCTGAGGCGGCAGGAGTAGATGTATACTTAACCAAGCCTTATCACGAAAGCGACTTGCTTTCACGCTTAAGTTCGGTGGTGAGTAGAGCAGCATGAATACCGTGCAGACTGAAACACAAATTCATCAAGCGCCCGGCTGGTTGGTATTGCAATTGGGCAGACTGGATTTTGCCATCCCCAAGAAAGACGCCAAATTCATTTCCCTGATTGCAGCGCTCGATACAAAAAATCATGAGTCTGTTCAAGTAGGCCGACTAAAATACAACGACCGTGAGTGGCCGGTGTATAATATAAATCACCGCATGGAATTAGACTCCGAGTTACCCGAGCAGAGACGCTTTTGCATTCTGCTATCCCACCAAAACAACATGATCGGCTTGGTCTGCGATCAGATCACTATGCTCGCTGCGGATGATGACTTAATGTTGCAGGATATTCCCGACTTTTCCATACAAGAAAACTCCCCGCTAAGACGCATGGGACAGTATATGGAGAAAATGATCAGCGCGAGCGCACCGGGAGAACTGGCATTCTATTTAAGCGAGTTGGAGGTCGCTCATGCCTGAAATTAGAGCCTGGCTGCTGCCGTTTAAGCGGGAAGAGTACATCGCCGTCGGTAATCATCACATGGCCGAGTACATTTATGCACCGACGCTTGAGGTGCTCCCATTACAACAGAATTTTTGCCCCGGCATGCTGAAATGGCGCGAGAAATTCATCCCTGTCATCGATCTGGCTTATTTCACTCATCCGGGTGAATCACAGCCCACAGGCTATACGGGCGCAATGGTACTGGCCTTTCAAGAACAGGAAGGACAAACGTTACAATATGCCGCTCTGGGCCTGCGCTCCGCTCCCGTACTCACTATGGTGGCGGAGGAGCAAGCCTGCCCTATGCCCGAGGATCTGATTTGGCAAACCCTCGCTGTCAGTAGTTTTGTTCAGTCCGGTAAAACTATTCCGGTACTGAATGTATCAGAGTTGTTTTCCAGCAATCTTCCGGTTTTGTATCAGGAAGTTACTCGTCAAGTACACGAATCAACCGAAATGCTGCAGTCTAAAAAAGCAGCCGGCTAAAAACCGGCTTCTTTTTATCATCACAAGCCACTAAGAGGTCTTAATCATTTCCAAAATCTGCTGCGCATGCCCTTCTGCGTTGACACCGTATTGGGCCGCTACGATTAAGCCTTCGGGACTGATGACGAAAGTGGATCGCACAATTCCCATTTTCTTCTCGCCGTTTTTTTCCTTTTCCTGCCAGACATTGTATGCCTCGCACAACTCACCTGTGGTGTCTGCCAATAAGTCAATTTTCAGGTTAAACTTATCAATGAATGCCTGGTGACTGTCGCATGAGTCTTTGCTCACACCCAATACCACCGTGTTAACGGCAGCGAATTCCTCGGCCAGTTGCGTGAATTGATTGGCTTGAATGGTACACCCCGGCGTGTCATCTTTAGGATAAAAATACAATACCACCGTCTTAGCTTCTTTAAAATCGGACAAACAGATAGTCTCATTGCGTTGATTCGGAACACAAAATTCCGGTGCATTTTGATTTTTCTGAAGCATATAAATTCCTTTCCGGCGGTCAGTTGAATAGAGTCGCAGTCTAGCAAAACTCCAGATGTTCTAATACCGACAAATGGTGCGTGATATTTCCACAATTGATTCTCTCCGGGATCTGGTACGCAATGAGGCTGACATGCGATGGAACGTGAATTTTAACCCTCTTATTGTGTTGACGCTAGGTAATTAACTTTCTATTGTTAATTACCGTTAACATCGCGGTTAAAACGCCGCCAGGACTATTATGGCGACGACACGATCAATGCATATCGAGCCCCGGAGCTGACCCTACACTTTTATGAAACCGAATGTCTATGAAACCGAGCGACTTTGACAATATTCCTGACGTGCGCGATGGCCTGACGCGAAAAGAACGTGTAGTGCTGTATTGCATTCATAAGTTGCAGAAAGAGTTGAGCGGTCGCAATGCGCCTACGGTTATGCTCTATGGACGGGTGCTTGAATATATCAACATCAGCGAACAGGAATTGCAGTTTATCCTGCAACGCTTATCCGGGTTCAATGATCATGCCACACGAACCGGCAAGCCCCCAAACGAATAAAGTCAACCCTGCGAATGTCCCAAGGTCTAATGCATTCCTTAGTTGCCAACAAATACCCGCGACCAACAATCTCTACTCTAATGCACATCTATTTGATAAGACTCATGCTCCGGGTCAAAATTGACTTTGAGTTTATTGAAACTGGGGAACCCGGAGAAGACACCTAAGGTGAAATTGTTGGAAAAACCAATGGGCTCCGCCGGCAGGTTTAGAAAATTGTGATCCAGGTCGTCATTGGCGTTCTTGTCTTGAAACACCACAACTGCGTACTGACCGAACTCCAAGTCGCGAAAAACCAGCGTGGATTGCTTCGCAAATGAGTGTGACTTTATCACTTTAAACGGTGTTTTAAATATATCATCACCGGGGCGAAATAGTCGCGCCACCACCATACCGGTATCGTCCGGAAGATTACCGACATGAATTGTTAAGTTTCGTTCTTGCGTATCCAGTGTCTGAGCCATAAGCGACGGTACAAATATGACAAACCAAATGAATGTCTGACGCAGCGATTTCAATATGAGTAACATAGCATCCCTTTTGTTCTCGTGAGTTTAAATGTATTCCGCATATACCAGTGGAGCTTGCGACTGTTCCGGCTCGTCCACTTCATGAGCTGATTGCATGAGTTGATCACTGATTTTTTCACCCAGCATAATACAACTAAGATTGGTCGGAACTCTGGGTATAGTGGGCATGATGGAAGCATCCGCAACATAGAGGTTGGAACAACCGTATACGGCTCCTTTTTGATCCACCACTGCCATGGGATCGTTCTCCGGTCCCATTTTTGCCGTACCCACAGGATGCCAAGAACCCCGAACAAACGTGGAAATGGTTTCCCGCAGCAGTTTGTCGTTATTAATAATGTGATCGTTCCATGCAAACACTCGCTGAACGTGACTGCGCAGCTTTGAGTGATTGAGTATTTCCCAGGCCTTTCTTATACCGGATTTCAAGCGTTCCATGTCCGATTCTTCCACGGCACAATTCAGGCAAATTTTCGGATTGGAATCGGGTTGGGTACTGACGATTTCCACACTGCCTCGGGACAGTGGCTTACCCAACACCGTGGTAATGGACATACCCATATCACTGCCCAAAGCCGTGTTCAATTCGGGAATTTTTCGGGTATCCACCGAATTGACCATATACAGCTGCAAGTCATCCTGATACTGTGATCCTGGAGCACTGTAACGCAACATGACTTGGTGTGCGTCTTCTCCAAAGCTGCACACACCTTCCTTGGGCACCATCCAAATTCCTACTGAAGGATGGTCCGTCAGATTCTTACCCACTCCGGGGGACTCTTGGACGATGGGTATTCCCAGTGAACGCAAAATCTCGCCCGGCCCTACACCGGAACGCATCAGTATGGCGGGAGTATTGATCGTACCTGCACACAAAACCACCCGATCTGCTCTATACTGATGAGTAATACCCTGATTTGTGACTTCTATGCCACTCACCCGGTTACCTTCAAACACAAGTTTGTTAACGCAGGTTTCCGCTAATAGAGTCAGATTTGGGCGGTCTCTAACTTCGCGTAAATAAGCAACAGCCGTTGACACGCGTTGGCCGTTGCAAATATTGCGGGGAATACTGGCTACTCCATTTCCCGGGACAGATCGATTCAAATCCACCTGTGTAAAACCCAGATTACAACAGCTGTCAAAAAATTCTTTCTGTACTGCATGCAATTTCTCGTAAGGTGTGCGCTGTACCGGAACAGGACCACTGTTTCCGTATTCAGGCCCCTGCATATCCAGGTCATGCTCCAGTTTTTTTAAATAAGGCAACACTCGCTGCCAAGACCATTCACTATTACCCAATCGAGCCCATTCATCGTAATCATCTGCGGCACCCTTGAGTGCCAAGGTGCCATTGATGGCGGACCCGCCCCCAACCACTTTACCCATTGGGTAAACAAACTGAGTTAGGCAGGAATTTCGGTCCAAGGTGGATTTAATAGCCGCTTTGGCCATATTGAGCCGAGATTGATTTGAGCTTGCGGAAAAAACCGCACTTGCACCTTTTAGAGTGGCACTGACCGCTGCTTGCCTGACTTGAGCTCTAAACGGCCAGTTGTGCGAACCGATGACTGCTTCATGGGCTGCCCTCAGCTCCTCCGGCATGTCATCCGTATTGGAATAGTCCTTACCGGCTTCCACCAGCAACACATTACAACCGGTGTCCTGACTTAACCGTGATGCCAATACGGCCCCTGAAGAACCGGCTCCCACTATTATATAATCGTATTTCATATCCTATCCCTGAATGACAAGTTCCTCGAATTCGGCCTTTGTCTTTCTACCGAAAGCTGTTTTATATTCGTTTACTGCAAGCCCATACGCAAACCCACGCTGAACTGATCATTGTTGCGAAAACTGTATAGTAGTGATCCGGGCTCTTCGGCCTGGTAGACGAGATAACCGGCAGACAGTTCCAGGTTATCAGCAACATCGTAATCGAAAGTGACCCGGTATATATCGCTCTTGCCTTCCTCCCAATGCCCCCAAGCCAGTGTGAGGGTGGCCAGATCGCGCAGATATTCAAACCTTCCTGATAAAATAAAAGATGTTTCGCTTTCCTCGGGACGCATTTGTATTGAATAGTCTTGAATCTGCTCCATTAGATATTCCAAGGCTAAACCGGCATCGCCGTTGATTGTGTACTCCGCGCCCAGCATTGCCACCCATTTGGCTCCGGTTTCAGTAACACGGCCTCCTGCGAAATTATTGCGAAGTATTTCCACATCCTTCTTATACGCCAACTCTGTTTTGAACAACCATTGGTTTTCAATCCAATTGGCACCAACACCGGCGACTTTAATGGGATTATAGTACCGCTGCATCTGACCCGGGCCTGTGATGCGCAAGACCGGACTATCATCATACACATCGGCGTAGATAAAACTTATATCGCCCTTGCTGAACGAAAAAAAGCTTCGAAACAAAATCTCCGGGTCATCCAATTCCGGTTCTCGACCGTCATCTATATAGAAGTTGCCACGTAACACCACATACGGATCAAAATCATCTCCTTGCGCGGCCATACGATTGGAACGATACTCATGAGTAAAAACCAAATCGACACCCCATCGGTTTCCCACAAAATTCAGTTTTGTGGCCGCTACCGGTATACGAATATCCTCAGCTTCCACCAAACCGAACTCACGAACATCCCTGGGATTGGTTTGATCCAGAATCTGGGTAAAATCGGATTGACCCCAGGCGACAATTTGCCTGCCTGTTTTCAGCCAAAGACGATTTCCTACAGGAAAATTTATGTAGGCTTCGCGCCACTCAAAGCCGTCATCCCAGGTGGCGTAGTTGTCTTCACTGCGATAGCCATTTAGGCGGTATTCCAGTGTGTTATACAACTTACCTTCCAGACTCACATCAAACACAGTCCTGACTTGTGACAAGCCCTCACTTTCTCTGCGAGTGCTCGCTGAAACCGGCTGTTCCAGAGAATAGGCGTAACGTTGCTTAACATAGCCTTTGATGGACCAGGATTCACCCGCGGTGACTCCCGTCTCCTTCTTCTTGGCTTCGGTCACCACTTTGTTCTCAGAAAGATCGATAATTCCGAAGAATTCTTCTGTCTTTGCCGCATCAGTCTCTACGCCCACAGCGGTGGTATTTACGACTAAGACCGGGATTGTAAGCAACGCTCCAATGAACGTCTTTACTCGTTTATTAGTTAATTTGTCGTTCCATCGCATAAGTCGTAAAAATCTCATCCTTTATACTGCTGTTAAAAACCACATCCTTTATTTCGAATATACTGGCATGTTGCAAATGCCCACCCTGAGTCATTACCATTTGTGCCTTTGTAGTCACCCATACTTTGTCTTTTAGCACCAGGTCAGAGGCGGTAAAATATTTAATTTTTCCTCCATCCTTAAGCCAGTATTTGGCTTTTACAATGACTTTTTTCTCCTGGTCTATCCAGTATTTGATTTTTGTGTATCCGGTCTCGTCCAAGACCTGGCTAAGCCGGTCCTGAACCGGCTCCGCCATTATCACCCAGGTACCCTGTGACGCCATTTTGGCGTTCTCAGCATCGAAACGGTAAGTAAAGTCATCTACGTCTATACCGCTAAGATCCGAATAGGTAAAATCACTGCCTAAGAAATAGGAGGACTTATCCGTAGTGGCCAAACGCTTTACCTTGCGCAGTTCCGGAAGATAGAGCCAGGTCTCGTCATCTTTGCTGCGTTGTTGCCATTCGTAAGAAAGAATAGTGGTGCCACTTACCTCCGACGGCGATATCACACGCGTAAAGACTTTTTCGTCGCTGCCAAATTTTTTCATCCATTCATGGACCTCTCGCACCCTCTTATTCTTACTCTTGTCGATGAGAGTGAGTATACCTTTTTGCTTTCTGGTATCACCCTGATATCTTTCATCCACTTGCTTCATTACTTGCGCTGCGCTGGGATCAGCCGCGTGAGCAAGGCTCACCGCAAGAAAACATGTCATCAATACAAACCCTGACTTTACCAGATCCGTTATATTTACTTTGCAAAGCATAATAATCCCTTTTTCCTATTGATGATTCTGCCCTATACCGGCCGCATTCGATTCCTGTGCCAGATTCGAATTACCCATAGACGACTGTCCCGATGTTATTTGAGAAACCGGTGTACGATCCATAAATTTCAGCAATGCGGGCACTAACACGATATCTGCGATAAGCGCATTGACCAAGGTCAACCCCAAAAATATGCCAAAGTAAAACAATGAGTCCATGGTGGACATAGTGAACAGGAAAAAACCCAGGCTAATGGCCAGTGTTGTAAACAGTAACGCCGGGCCGGCCATGTTCACTGTATTGAGTATTCCGGTTTCCACACTCTCGCCACGCTCCCGTCGATGATAGCGGTACCCGTGCATAAAGTGTAAGGTGTCATCCACGGCCAGCCCCAGAGCAATACCACCAAGCAACACCGTAAACATATTGATGGGATAGCCCACGTAACCCATGATACCTAAAGTGATAATAATCGGTAAAAAGTTGGGAATCATGCCCACCAGACCGTAGAGCACGCTTCGGGTCAACAATATCAGCATCAGAGCTATAACCGAGGCCGCAATGAGATAGCTGGAACTCATACTTTGCATTACACCCACCAGGCTTCTGCTGACCAGATCAATGGAACCGGTCACGCTGACAGTGGCCGTCCCGGAAAAGATCTCCTTGGCTTTTTGCTCGATCTGATTTCGAACCGGCACATAGTTCACGGCATCCGCCCAGGACATGCGCACCGTAACCCGAGCTTTGGAAAAATTACTGTCGATAAGTTTGGCTACGTCCGACGCGCCACTGCCTTCAAATAACAACAGTTCCTGAGCCACCAGATTTCGATTATCCGGCAATTCCTTCGCGGGATTTCCGTTGGACATGGTGAGATGGATTTGTTTCAGCGTATCTACGATGGAAGTTGCTCTACCCATGTCTATATGCTCATCTTCCAAACCTTGGGCGAACTGCTGAAATTGAGCCAGTTTTTGCATAAATTCCGGTTCGTAAATTCCGTTTACCGTACCGGTATCAATAACCACCTCTAAAGGGATACTGCCGTGAAACTCTTTATCCACTGCGATAGTGTTAACTCTTACCGGCCTGTCTTGGGGAAACCAGCTCAGCACGTCGTGAGAAAATCTCAACTGCATCACCCCCGGAATGGACCCGGCGATCAACAGTACGGTAACGACGATAGCGGTTTTGGGACGTCGCATACTGGAGCGGGTCAAGGCGGTCATGAAACGGGCGTAGTTATGCCAACGGCGCTCAAAGGCACCCGGGGTTTCGGTTATTTTCATGCGCATCAACACTGCCGGCACCATGGTAATACTGATTAACAACGCCATATTGACACCAAACGCCGCAAGCAAGCCGAAACTGGATATCGACTTAATGTCCGATACTACAAACGCCATAAATCCGGCAGCTGTGGTGAGCGTGGTAAACACGATAGGAACACCGGTACGCTTCACCGCATACACAATAGACTGCTCTACTTTCTGTGTTTTACTCAAGTGTGAATAAAAATACCCCAATAGGTGCACCGAATCCCCGACACCAATTGTCAATAACAGTGGAGGAAGCGCAACCGCCACCGGCGTAATAGGTGACCCTATCCAGCCCATGAAACCGATGGTTGCCAGCAAACTCATGATAACCACCATCAGCGATAACAACACGGCGGATATTCGTCGTAACACAATGTAGAGCACGATAAACACCACTATAAAAGCGATGGGTAATAACATTGCCAGGTCCACATGAATCGATTTTTTGTGTTCCGCATCAATCATCTGCCCACCGGCCAGACGAATGTTGAACTGTTCCGATTGATGCCGCTGGATAACTCTCTCCACTGCATCCATGTATTGGCTGAGCTGAGACGCCGTTAAGGGCTTCAACACTTTTTGCTCAGATTCTGTGCCTCCCGCAAAACCACCGGCGGTTTTCACCTCTTCCGGTAACATCCCCAAGTCCAACTCACCACTCAGAGACCTGGATGGGGAGGACTTCGGCGACGGTGCCTCAGCTTGGGATTTTTTCTCCTGCGAACGGCCTGCCATGAAATCCATAAACCGATCATGCAGATTGACGATTTTGTCTTTGAAGGAAACCTTACTATCCATATCCGATGCATACGCATTTGCCTGAATGATCAGCAAAGTAGTTTCACCGTCCTCGGAAACAATCAGATTCCGGTACAAGGGATTCTTAATAATTTCCTGTTTGAAAGCTGGAAACTTATTTGCATCAGTTGGCCATAATTCCCGCAGATCATCTATCAGCACATCACCGTTTTTGCTGCTGATGGATGTCACACTAACCAAACTGGTAACGAGATCCAGAAAAGGGACCTCAGCTTCGAGGTCCCTTTGCAATGATTCCAGCTTTGAGAAAAACTCAGCACTGAAAACCGATTTGGAGCTAATGGCGGCAATGACGGCATCATCCCGGCCAAACTGCCGTTGAAATGCCTGATATTGTTTCAATGTGGGGTCATCATCCCGAAACAATGACTCATTGCTAACGTCAATATAGATTTGAGATGCACCCGCGGCAAAAATAACGACCATGGTAAGAGTTAACCATATCGTTAACAATGGCCGTTTAATAACCTCAACGGTCAATGCACCCAGTGCGTTTTCCAAAATTGAAACAACATTTGTCATCTTAAGCTGCACCCATTGCACTATATAAAATAAACACACCGGCAGCGGAAACCGTTGCACCAATATAAGTCAACCCCTGATGCAGTTTCTGGCTGGTGATGAAAAAATGGCCGATAGCGACCCCCAACAAATGAATCAAGCTGGTACTGACAACAAAGCCGAAGGAGTAAAACACGGGACTGGCCGAGCCGGGCATTTCCACTCCATGGGCATAACCGTGCGACGTACCGAAAAATGCAACAAACAACATAATGGGTATGACGCTTCTGTTTTTATTAGCAAAAACAATAGCCAAACCCAATAATACAACCGATAAGGCAATATTCACTTCAACAAAAGGAAACAACACTGCATTAGCACCAAGCACACCACCCAGAACCATAAAGGCCACGAACTGTGTGGGGATGACCCATATATTCCTTCCTCCCAACTGCGCGCTGACAATCCCCACGCACAGCATGGCGAGTAAATGATCATATCCAAATATGGGATGTAGCAGACCGGAAATAAAACCGTTGCCATCGTCCTCGGTATGAGCCAACGCCAAGCTTGGTAACAACAATAACAATGTTAGCATAACTTTCATTACAGTAGCCTTTCTCATTTCTTCGCACTCCTTGTCAGTAGTTTGTAGCGTCCTGTGCTCCACTGTAGCCCGGGAACATCAACGGACTCTGGTGATTAAATAACAATCTTTCTAATTTTCCTGCTTTGCTCTCGACAACCAAATATCCAATCGCTCAACTCTTTAACCAGTTCCGGCGTTCGGTCATACAAGTAAAAATGATCTCCTTCAAACCAGTGTTCTTGAAAAACTCCCAAACTGTGACGTCTCCAAGCGATGGGTGAGTATTCAGACACACTGTGGTCATCTTTACCGGCACAAAAAATCACGGGACAGTTTAACTTGCCTTCCGGAGTCGCTTCGTAATGATCCAAAATCTCATAATCGGCACGAATCACCGGTAACAAAGACTGCATCAACTGACTGTCTTCAAGAATTGGAGCCGGCGTTCCACCCAAGCGCCGCAATTCCTCCATGAATACCGCATCGCTTTCATCCCAACGACAGCGGACATAAGTCCGATCGTATCCCGGAGCACCGGAACCGGATACCACCAGCAGCTCCGGTTCGCGACGAAAGCGCTGCTGCATCATCGCTGCTACTTCATAAGCCACCAGAGCTCCCATGCTGTGTCCAAAAAATACCATGGGCTTGTCACTCAAATATTTCAAATCGGTAACAATATGTTCCACTAGTGTTTCCATACGGTTACAAAGCGGCTCTGAATAGCGGTCTTCCCGACCGGGATATTGAATTGACCACAGCTCCATATTGTGCGGAATATCAGCCGAAAAACGCCTGTAAAAACTCCCCCCTCCCCCGGCCCATGGAAAACAGATCAAACGCGCATCTGCATTTACTGACTTCCGTAATAGGCGCAGGCAAGCACCCGCTTGTATTTCCTTTACTGACATATTTCCCATCCCAATTGGTTTTATCGACTCTATGTGTTTCACTTAACGTTCGCGTCATTAAGTACGGTGGTGCCGGCGCCGCCTAATGCAAACACTGTTCGGCAGCCAGTTTCTCCGCAATCATCAAACAGGTCAGGTGGGGTGGAGAGCTGGGTATCATAGGCATGATTGAACCATCCGCGATCCATAAATTGTCCACACCGTAGACTTTACCTTTAGCATCGACCACAGCTCCTTTGTCCGGCGAACTTCCCATCCTTGCCGAGCCGCAGGCGTGAGCACTGGGACGAACAAATGAGTTAATCGCTTGATTCAAAGCCATATCAGACTGAATCATACCGTCGGACCAAGCCAACACCTTGTCAAAACGTTGCCTAAGCCGGGGAGACTGCATTAGATCCCAGGCAATACGCACACCTTCCTTTAGTGGAGCCACGTCGGTTTTATCAGCCAGACAATTTATCACTACATTGGGCGCTTCATAAGGATCGGCGGAACGAATCCGCACATATCCTCCTGAGGTGGATTTATTAAAACAGGTTGTCAGGCCGGCAATAGTTGTAGCACTGGATGAAGCAGCCAGCTTGGGAAACATATGCGCCACGTCAATACCCGCCATCATGCAAATATGCATATCGTTTTCGTAACCTGAATCACTGGAACTGTATCGCAGTAAGGTTTGTCGCAAGGGTTCGCCCACCTCACAGGTATCGCGTTTGGGAATTCCCCATATACCCACAACAGGATGATCCATGAGATGCTCACCAACACCGCTTAACGGTACAGACACGTCAATCCCCATGGGCTGAAGCAAACGGGGATTACCAATACCCGAACGCATCAATATCGGTGGTGTATTCATCGCTCCGGCGCACAGTACAATGCGTTCCCCGGTGAGTGGTCGCAACTCCCCACCTCGTTCTACCAGAACCCCTTCACATTTACGGTTTTTTATAATGAGTTTGTGCACATGTGCACCGGTGAGTATGTGCAGATTCTCCCGTTTACGAGCCGGTTGCAAATAGGTCATGGCGGTTGACATCCTCACACCGTCCACCACGTTTTTGGGTATTACGCCAACACCGGTCGTCTCCGGATCATTGTGATCCGGTGTTTCTGAAAAACCGTGATCCAAACAAACTTCGTACAGTGAATTTTGCAGCAAAGTAAGATCCTCGCGGCGCTCCCGACGAATCGGCATAGGACCGCCGCGGCCATGTAAAACCTCATCGCCCTGAGGATCATCCTCCAATATACGAAAATAAGGTAGAACGGAATTCCAGGACCACTCTTGACCACAGTCTTGCGCCCACTCGTCGAAATCTATAGGGGCGCCCCGCAGAGCCTGTACTGCGTTAATTGCTGAGGAACCACCCAGCAAACGACCGGCTTCGTAGTCAAATATACTGGCGTGTTTCCGGCCTGATGGAGCAGTGGAATCGCTTTTAGTTGCTTCACCTTTTATGTAGGTACGGATTTTCCAATTCAGACCCGGCATAACAGCAGGTTGATTACCGTTTCGAACTGCTGCTTTTACACCATCCGTTTGAGGCTGTTCAGGGCCGGACTCCAACAATAACACTTTGCGAGAAATGTCCTTACTCAAACGATTAGCCATGACGGAACCACTGGAACCGCCTCCAATAATAATCACATCGTAGTGCTGCAATAAATCTTGATGTGTTGATTCGTCCATTATATTTTCCATAAATCCCTCACAGTCCATTTTTACTAACCCCATCTACCCCGACAGAACAGACCCCAAACCCAGGGTTTAGCCTGCCTGACTGGAAGCCTGCAGCGGTACTGACACTCCACTTTGCATGGGTTGTTCTTCCTTCTTGGCGCTTTTGGCCCACAGCGTTGCCACTACTATCATACCGACACCCACAATGTGATGGGTAATATCCAGGGTATGGGCGATGCCAAAGGGTTTATCACCGGCGACCAAATGAGTAAGCTCATGCGCCACGTAGAACAAAGTAATGAACGCAGTGATACCAACCGCTACATATCGAAACCAAAGTGAGCTGATCAGTTTGATCAACAAGGGCATAACAGCGTAGATAAACATTACAATCGTAATAACCACCAAACCGCCCGGTCCAATGTGCGATGCCCAGGTTGAGCATTGATCCATCACATTGCAACGAACCATATCCATCACCAGGTTGGCAATATATATGGTAAACATGGCCATCCATCCTTGAACCAAAATAGCAGAGTACTTATCACTTTTTTCCTTTTGACTCATTTCCCTTCCCTCCAATGTTAATTGATCAGTTGACTTGCATAACCTGCGAAGCGTCATCGCAGCATGAGTTTAAAACAGACTTGTTTACTTCCTGGTTTCCGGAACTGTGTTTAAATAAAAGAGGAGTCATTTTTTTCCAATACTCAGCCGGCACCATATTCCGTATGACGTTTACATCCTTACTTTTCGACAAATAACCGACGTCGATGTGATGTCGGGCAAACATGTTTTCCACACCGGTTCCGGTACGACGTTCTTCAAACAAAGACTTCACCATTCCCATGTTTCCGACCGATGCGCTTCCTTGCGCAGACGTCCCATGTAAACCTTGCGCCTCCCCTATGCTTCCTGCCTTATCCAGACATTTTTGTTTCCATTCCTGCAGCGTATACAAGCGCAATTGCGCACCGTTGTTACTACTTTCATCCAAAGTGCTCGACATCAACTGTTGCAATACGGATTTCAAGCTAAGGGGTTCCGGATTTTCCAGATGCACCACGCCGCTGAAACCATCTTCATCAATTGCGTTCTTAACTATCAGGCTGGAGAGAATATCCACCGGTACACCAAATACACCTGAATCCTCCCAGTCCGGAACCGCGCCTGCGTTACAGGCGATACTCAACACTTCGCAATAGGTATCATTGGGTTTGACGCTTCCCGTGTTAAACGCCGGTAGTGCGTGTGAAGTTCGGTAGATTTTCACGGGTATCCCGACTTGTATCATGGTGTTTAATAGCATTTCCGCCGCCCATTTCGACTGAGAATAGGGTGTTAACAAACCATCCGGGCTGTCTTGAATTCGTTCTTCGCCCAACACCACCAGTTTGCCGTTGATATTCCTTCTACATACCGCCATAGGAGAAAGGTAGCGAATAGATTTTAATCGAGTGTGACTTGCCAATAAGGCCAGTTCGGACAAGGAATCCACATTTACCGATTTATGGCGCTGGTAATCCATCAATACACTGACTGACGCCCCCAAATGATAAATGGTACTTACTTTACTACATACATGATCCCACTTTGCCTTAGACATACCCAGTAGTGGCTGCGACAAATCTCCGCATAGGGCGCGGATCCGGCTTTTCTGCTCACTGTTCAGCACAAGATGGCAATTGGACATGGCATCCAGAATCCGTTTGTGAGCTATATTGGTATTTTCAGCTCGAACCAAACAATAGACAGTTGAGTTGCTTTTCACCAATAACTCCCACAAGACATGCGCTCCGACCCAACCGGTTGCACCGGTAAGAAAAACCGAATGACCGCCGATGGGTGCTCCGGTTGACGCTTCGGTCAACGGTAACTTAATCTTCCGTATACTCTGTGACAATTGGTCTACATGATTTTCCAATCTGGTTTTGTTTGCCATGAATCCGTTGTCTGATTCCTCCCGCTGCTCGATGTATGTACTTTCCTCCCGTCTTGATTCGTACAATACCGCCAAAGACTCTATCGTGAGGTTTTCGAACAATTCGTGCATTTCCAATTGAAACCCGGGCAAGGTTTCGTTAATTTCCCGAACCAGTTGCGTTGCCAGTACAGAGTCCCCGCCCAGTTCAAAAAAATTGTCCGTAACACCGAGCTCACAACCGGATATCACGCCACCCCAAGCATTCAATATTGTTTGTTCAAGCTCATTACGCGGCCCAACTGTCTCTCTGGCCATTACGGCTTGATCAAAGGAGTCGGGCAACGCACTATAATCCACTTTCCCATTGGCTGTGACGGGAATGCGCTCTAATGAAACGAGTTGTTTTGGGATCATGTACTCCGGTAGGTACTCAGCCAAAAACGCCTTAATCGATTCCATTGGCGCGTCATCCTGAATAACATCTAATTGCGATTGCCATTCAATATATCCGACCAGTTGTTTATTACCCTTTTCATCACTTAGCGCTGACACCACGGCCTGGGATACTGCGGGATAGCGTCTCAAGACCGTTTCAATTTCGCCCAATTCTATGCGATAACCTCGAATTTTGACTTGACCGTCATCCCGCCCTTCTATCACGATGTTGCCGTCAGGACGGTAGTACCCCAAATCACCGGTATCGTAGATTCGTTCTCCGGTGGTCTGTGAAATCTTAAAACTGGCATTGGTTTTGTTTTCATCTTCCCAATACCCAAGAGCCAAACCTGCACCGCCAATATATATTCGTCCCCGTACATAGTCCGGACATACCTGGTGTCCTTGATTCAGAACCCAGACTTTCTGACCGGGCAAGGCCTTCCCGTAGGGAATGCTTTTCCATTTGGGATCCATCTCCTCAATTTTATAATGAATGGACCAAATTGCCGCCTCCGTGGCGCCTCCCAAACTCACAACGTCCATAGAGGGATTTATTGCATGTAAACGTTCCGGTACATTCAATGGTATGAAATCACCTGAGAGTAAAACGGTTCGCAAACCCAACAAAGGATGCTCTTCTGCGGGCATATCCAATCCGTGATATTCCAATAGCATATGCATTAATTGCGGTGCAGAATTCCATACGCTGACTCGGTGTTGCTGAATCAAATCAGCCCAGTGAGCCGGATCATGGCCTTTACTGTAATCAGGCAATACCAATGCCGCCCCGGCTGTGTGTGAACCGAATATGTCGTAAACGGATAGATCGAAACTTAAAGACGACACCCCCAACACACGATCCTGCATTTCCACTCCGTACAGTTTATTGATCTCGGTAATCGTATTGTTAGCCGCATAGTGATCGATCATGACGCCTTTGGGGACACCGGTCGTACCCGAGGTAAAAATAATGTATGCGAGTTGAGTCGTCTCAACGTCCAACGACTGAATTAAAGAGTCGTTCAATGTTTCAGTGGTTTCCGCCTGCAACTCTATACACTGAAACTCAGCACGACATATATTTTCTTTGGCGACGCCGGCTTGGGTCACGACATAGCGTACCTTGGCCAAAGCCAAAAGGTCCAGCTGCCGTCTCATCGGCAGGTCGGCATCCACAGGCATATAAGCTCCACCAGACATTAAAATACCGTAGACCGCTACAATCTGCTCCCAGCCTTTACGCATCAAAACAGCCACGGGTTCCCCCGGACGCACCCCAAGATTAATCAATTGTTTGGCCAAACACGCACTTTCACCCAGAAGCTGCCCATAACTTAGTGTACGTTGAGGCGCGATGAGTGCAATGTCGTCCGGCTTGCTCAACGCATTAGCAACAAACCCGGCATGTAATGCCATATTATCGACTTGGCTATTTGCAACTTCTTCTTGGCGAACCGATAACATTGTGTCCGGAAGTTGGGTCAAATTAACTCTATCCCATGCAGAGTCGTCCAATGCCAGTCGACGAACCATTTGACAATAACTACTGAACATGGAATCCAAAACACCAGGTTGAAACACATCCTCGGCCGCATCCCACACAAACACCAATTCCCCATCCAATTCCATTACGTGGTGGTCCAGCCACACCTGAGAGGTCTGACTTATGCTGTATACTTTCCTGCCAAACTGCTCCAGGTTCCCAACTTCATCATCACCGCTCCAAATCAAACCACTACTGAATACCACCGGCATAATTGCCTGCATGGACAAACCTCGACGTTTCGCCCACTCACGCATCACGCTGACACCGCTTATCTCGCGGTGTTCCAGATCCGAGGCAAAAAGTTTTTGTTGCTGCCTGGCGAACTCTATAAAACTTAAGTCACCATTGCGACGGTCCACCTCATGCATTATCAACGAAGTAAAATCACCCAGTATGTGGTTTACTTCTTCATGCATTTGCAACCGATTGGAAATTGTAACGTTCAATGTAAAATGTGCTTCCTGACTCCAACGAGACAGTATTTCCGAGTATGCCGCCAACAGCGTAGCCGATGGTGTCAGTCCTTCCTTGCGAATTCTCTTTTTCAAGTTGTTCCAGGTTTCTCGATCCAACCTGGACTCTCGGCGAACGAATCGGGGTTTATCCCGTGAGGTTTTATCTATCACCATAGGCAGCTGTGGTGCAGCGGGTATGGAGTCCAGACGACTAAACCAGTAGTCCTGTGCCCGGTGGTAAGCAGGCGATTGCAAAAGAGCCTTTTCCGCCACAACATATTCGCGGAAAGAAATTGTAAAGGGAGGATCGTTTCGTCCCGGCTCTTGGTATATCTGATGCCATTCTTTAAAAAAGAGAAATATGCTCCAGGCGTCCAGGATCAATAGATCCAGACTTACATGCAACCTGGATTTGGATTGTGGCAGTTGACTAACCCTGACTTCAAATAAGGGCCACTGGCTGGCCACAAAAACCTGATGTGATAAGGCTTCACGTACTTCATCAATAGACTCAGCAATAGCTTCATCTCCCACACCACTGCAATCATTCACCGAAATTTGATATTCCTCGACGTGTTGCAGAATGCGTTGCTGTCCGTTTTTCTCAACGATTGCGCGCAACATATCGTGTCTGGCTATCATCTTGTTTAAAGCTAGGTTTAAACGCTGAACATCCAGATTTTCACATTCCAATTCAACGTATAAATGCGTTGCAACATTACCCATTTCCATAAAGCCATCTCGCCCCAACCAATAAGCATGTTGTAAATCGGTGAGCGGAAACGGTTCGTGGCGGGTTTTCTCATCAGGTACTAATACGGGCAACTTTTCTTCAGTACGGGACTCCGATTTCAACAATTTCAACAGATCTGCCTTATGTCGACGCAAACCTTGACGCAACTCATCTGTCAGTGCTCCTTCCGGAGCTTTGACACACAAATCGTTCCCGGAAATCTCCAATTGTATTCCGGCACGGGCTACGCTAACCAATAATTCTTCCATTGTCATGCACTCCTATTGCATTAAATTCTGTTTGTCATTCTGTGGCCTCGGAGTTTTCCGAGTCGGCTATCGCGATGGAAATACTTTCCCGCCCTGTATCACATTGCACTTCCCAAGTTTTCTTCCAGTGGCACAGGTTTTTCCAGGGATTGCAGCCAGCGTTCCACCACCGTCAATACCGAATGCGTATTTCTTTGAGACAGGATAGTGTAGTGCGTGGCCTCTACAGAGGCACCTTCAATGCGGCCGCCGGATAGATTACTCCACCCCCAGGTCACATCATCAGCACACGGATGGTGAGCAAACTCTTTTACGCATCCCTGCGCCGCACGCAATACCAACATACTGCAGTTAACCGGCGTGGCGCTATAATTGCGACTACCATTTACAATACCTTTGAATACGCCATAGATCCTTCTTAGTTGAACCGGGTCGGATGCCAATTCGATATTCTGTTGCTGCATTATCTTGAACGCGCTCTGCAACAGCTGTTCTTCTGTCTCACATCCCAACTCCACTTTGTCATAGGCCTGGTAAAATGCAGACGCCAAGTCCAGATCAGTGAGAAACCACTCGACCATACATTTGTCAGATACAGGATCATGATTTAAGGGTGCAGGGCTGTCTATAACGGCAATACCCTCCACCTCCCTGCCTAAAGCAAGCAGTTGTACAGCCATTTCGTAGGCAATCAAGCCACCTGACGACCACCCGCCTAATAGCACCGGCCCTGTTTCTTGGATTCTCACCAGTTGCTCTACATAGATACGCGCCATTGCACGGATGTCGGATAAAGGTTGATTCACTCCATCCATGCCCGGCGCCTGAAATGCGTATACAGGGCGTGACAGACCGCCACCAAGTTGCCTATAACACAAGACCTGACCTCCGGCGGGATGCACCAGAAACATGGGATTGCCTTCTCCGGTCAAATCGATAGGAACAACAATGCGGGACTGTTGTTGCTGTCCGGCATTCTCAATTAAACACGCCAATTCGCGTATGGTGCGTGCCTGCCAGATGTCGCCAAGCGACAGGGAAACACCTGTGTTTTCTCTTATCTGACCGACGATTTGGATGGCTTCGAAGGACTGGCCTCCCAAAGCAAAGAAGTCCTCAGTGACACCTGACACTCTACCCGGCAATACACGTTGCCAAATTTTCAGCAAAGTAGTTTCCATTGCCGTTGCAGGTACTTCCTGCTCCAGTGATGGGTTCGAACGAATGTTCGAGTCTGTTTGGATACCGGCTACCAGTGCTTTGCGATCCACCTTGCCGTTGCTGCTGAGCGGCCATTGCTCGATGGTCTGTATTGAAGACGGTATCATGTACTGGGGTAGCTTGGCCTGTATATGGCGTTTCAGTTCGGGTTCGGAAAACTCTTTACCCGGTTCCAGTTGTACAAACGCACATAGTCTGTCTGACGATCCCGTCTGCTTGTCCACGACTACAACTGCACCGGACACGCAGGTATGATTGCTTAATACCGTTTCAATTTCTCCAAGCTCAATTCTATACCCTTGTATTTTTACCTGGTTGTCGTTTCTACCCAGGAATTCTATCAGCGCCCCGGGTACATAGCGCCCCATATCACCGGTGCGATACAAACGTTCTCCGTTGAGAGGATGATTAACAAAGGCCGCTTGAGTTTTTTCTTCATCATTACAATACCCTCTTGCCAATCCTTTTCCTGCTATATATAGCTCTCCCGGCGTCCATTCCGGGGCCGGACGCCCCCACTGATCCAGCACATACCAACTTTGATTCTTCATTGGGTAGCCGTAAGGAATACTGCTCCACTGTGAATCAACCTCGTCTATTTCATACAAAATGGACCAAATCGATGCTTCAGTCGCGCCTCCCAAACTGACCACTTTAGCGCCTGGTGCAATCGTCTTAAGTCGTTGCGGTAAATCAAGAGGAATCCAGTCGCCGCTCAACAAAACCAAACGAAGGTGAGGTAATTTCACATTGCGATATTCAGCCGCATCCGCAAGTAAAGTCGCCAGCGCCGGAGCGGAATTCCATATCGTGACATGATGTTGCAACATAAGGTCAAGCCAATGAGACGGATTCAACGTATTGCTCTCATCCGGGTAAACCAACGTTGCTCCGGCAGCAACAGTTCCGAACAAATCGTAAACTGACAAGTCAAATCCAAAGGATGACACGCCAAAAACGGTATCGGCGGAATTGACACTAAAGCGTGTATTTATGTCCTCTATGGTATTGATAGCGCCGTTATGCTCGATCATAACTCCCTTCGGTCGACCCGTGGAGCCGGAGGTGTAAATCACATAGGCCAAATCGAACGACGAGGTATGAGCAGGTGCCTGACAGATGCCGGTTTCTGTCGTTTCTATATTTATAGACTCAACACCGGGTGGTAACTGCAGGTCCTTATAACGGTCTTGTACCAAAACCACACGAGCTTTGGAATTTTCCAATATGGTATCGCGACGATCCTGCGGTAAAGCAGGATCGACAGGCACATAAGCCCCACCCGCCATCAGTGTGCCATACACCGCTGCCAGCAATTGCGGCCCCCTGTCACATATCACCGCCACAACATCTTGTGTTTTGATACCGTGTTTGGCCAATACGGCAGCCAGGTTCGTGCTGTGTTGCAGTAATTCTGCGTATGTCAAACAACCTTGAGGAGACTGTACGATTTTCTTCTTAGGGTAGGTTTGGCATACTGCCGGCAAAAATTGCTCCAGTCGTTCCAGGCCGGCACAAACTTTGGCCGCATCACGATTACGTTTTTCACGAACGCTTTGCTGCCTCAGCGGCAACAACTCAAAATGGGATGTTGTCCACAACTCCGGATTTTCTGCCAGTTGGTGAATCAAATTCAAATAGGCGGCCGACATATCATCAATCATACCGGGCGGAAAATATTCTTCTAATAAGTCCCAGACGTAATAGTAGGATCCGTCCTTTAATTCCCAAAATTGATGATCCAACATCACTTGACAGGTTTCCAAGCAGCTGAAATCGGAGCGCTCAAAACCCTTCATGAATAAACCACTGCCGATGACAAATGGGATCGGTGCTTGACCAAATCCGCCTTTGTTCTGATTCAACGCTTGCATCACCTGCATACCACCCCAATGCAAATGCTGCCCGTCTTTCATAACTTGTTGTTGGATATTCAATGCCCGAGCAGCAAAATTGTCCCCTTGGCTCAAATCTATCTCCAGGGGATAAAGCGAAGCAAAGTTGCCCAAAACTTCCCATATATCCGGATGCATATTCAAACGTCGTGTCACCATATTGCTGATGACGAAGTGAGATTGATTACTCCAGGCTGCTATCACTTCGGCATAGGCACCGCTAATGGCACCGGTGGGCGTTAGACCGTTGCGCCTGGCGCTCTCTTTAAATTGCGCCCATCTCTGAGCATCCATAAAAAATTCGCGTCTATGCAATTCGGACCGACGCCGCCGATCAACATTACCGAGTACCGGTAAGGCAGGTGGCCCTGGCAAGGTGGGCAAACGGCTTTCCCAATAGGCTTTGTCTTTTTGCCCTGTTTCGGATAACGCCATTTTTTCCAGATGTAATAGAGCATCTCGAATACTTATGCGCAATGGTGGTTTCTCTATATCCGGATCACTATAATATTGATCCACCTCCTGCAGAAGTTTTGTGGTACCACCACCGTCCGAGAAAAAGTTATTGTGGTTGTAATGAATCCTGGCTTTGCTGCGACCGGCTTCATTCCATACACTAATACGCAAATCCAACCACGGCCATTGCTTCAATGGCAGCTCAGCGCGCATCATTTCCTTTCGGGTCTGCACCAAAGCCCGGTTCACTTCCGCAGCGGTGAAGTTGGATAAATCATTTACTCGACAGGGCATGGGCTGGGGATCTTTCACTAGTTGCAGATTCCCATCGTCTCGAACGATCACGATCTCCTTACTGTGCCGTGCCAGAGCTTTGTGCCAGGCAGCCCGATAACGGTTCACATCCAGATTATCGATGTTTTTTTCAATATAGTAGTGAGGCCTGACATGAAACTCCATAAAAGGATCTTCAGCCATGAAAAAGCCGCGTTGCAGATCCGACATTGCGAACGGCTCAAACAGATTTTCCGAATCGGCACTACAGGTCTCCTGCGCCACCGATTGCGGTTCATCGCTTTCTTTCAACCAATTCAGCAAATCGGTTTTGTGTGTTACCAAAGCCTGTTTCAGATCCTGACTCAGTGCACCCTTTGGTGCCTCTACTTTCAGAGAGTCTCCGTCATAACTTAAAGCGACACCCGATTGCTGACACCGTTGCAGTACGCTCATTAGACTTATAGCCATATTCATAGAACGAATACCTCCGCTTCTTCCTTTTCATCATTGTTAACGGATGCAGTTCGGCTGATGCGCTGCAGCAGAAGTTTTTGATTGATTAACTCAACCACTTCACTGATCCTTCCTCCACCGATTAGCAGCTCAGCGGGAATTTCCACACCCAACCAGGCTCTGACCCGGTTGCGCAAATCCACAGTAGTCAGTGAGTCTATCCCCAAGGAAGTTAATCGAACTTCCAATAGTTGCGGGATGTCTCCAAATTCGCTACGCACATCCACCCGCATCACATCACCGATGATCCTGGAAATACCATAGAGTACCTCCACAGAAAGTTCGTCATTGGATAAATGTGCCAGCGATTCCACATCCGGCAAATCGAGCAGAGCCTGTTCTGCGGACTCGGCCTCTGAAACAGATAATGCTATTTGAGCTGACAACCCAGGTTCGTTCACCCCCATCTGTTGCAATACATTCGCTGTCGCTTTCACTACCGCTATTTGTTGTGTCTGACCCAGCAAACAACGACGAATGGCTTCCATGCCCTCTGCAGTACTCAAAGGATAAACACCCTGCGAAGCAAAACGTTCGTGATAGAACTTATCAGCCGCCACACCGATTTCGCCCCAAAAGCCCCAGTTAATGGTTCGCACCGAAGCACCCGTTTGTTGTTCCAGTGCCTGACTAAATGCATCCATATACGCGTTTGCAGCAATATAGTTTGCCTGACCGGACGAGGCCAAAAGAGACATGGCGGAAGAGAAAAACAGTATAAAGTCCAAAGGCTGGTCCTTTAGAGCCAAGGCAAGGTTTTCACTACCCAGAACCTTAGGCAACAAAACTTTATCCAACATATCTTCCGTCATATTAACAATACTTTTATCCTGTACGACGGCAGCGGAATGGACAGCACCGGTGATCGGACCGAAACGTTCACTGATTTGTGAAACAGCCGCCTGTAAACTGGACAAGTTGGTTATATCGCCCTGTAGATAGTGAATCTCTCCTCTCTTTTTTCTATTCTGGTCGTTGATACCAAGTAACACTTGTTCCATCTCAACATTCATTGGCGATCGGCCCAACAGGATTACCCTGGCAGAGACATCACTGACAATGGTTTTGGCTAATTCCAAGCCAATCCCACCCGCCCCGGCAATTACATAGACCCCCTCATCCTTGTAGGGACTGGGATTGAGGCCCGTTTTCGTTAAACTGTTGGAGTTGACATCAGTCTTCGCAAGCACCAACTCCCGCGCATAAAACTCGCCATTTCTGATTGCCAGCCCCAAGGGAAATCCCGGGTAAGTCCGGCGCACAGACTCTCTTACTACTTTCGCCGTGCCATTTTTCGCCGCGGTAATATCGATATCCAGATTCGTTGCCTGCCAAGACCCGATTTCGTTACACACAGAACGAATCAATCCCCATTGAGCCGAGACCAAAGGATTGCCCGTTTCACCTTGCAACACCGCACAACTGTTGGCGCTGAGCATGTGAAGTTTCATAGATTGGTCACTGCGGGTATTTGCCAGCTCTTTGAGCAAGTGGAATAGGGGTTTCAACTCCCTGTCGATTAGCGCTTTTCCTGTGCGTTTTACCACTATGTCATTTGAGTCAACATCAACCTGTGGACTGCTTAAGTAAAACAAGTTTTGAGACTGTGGAATCCGGGTCAGTAAATCAACAATCGCGGTGGAACTGCTGCTATCCACTTCCCAGTGATTCCTTGATATTTTCTTATTGTTGTTTGCCAGCCTAACCAAAACACCGAACGTATCGTCGCCTTCCAGAAAGTCCATTAACGGTTCTGCTTGCGGTGTATAGAAACAGACGGAGTCTGCCAATACGTTGGATTCTGATTGCAGCGGTGTCGGAATTGCACGCCATTTCGGTGTAAAGCAACTGTTAAGCAGCAGATCCTTAGAAGAGGAAATGGCTTGTTTTTCCACCCACATCACTTTCAATCCACCGGCCTGAGCGATAATTCGTCCTTTCATATCCCGAAGAGTGATATCGGCGTGATAGGAATTGTGATCACCCCTTGAGTTCTCACGCAGTTGCAATTGCGCCTGCACCCGGTCGGGACAATCGCTGAACACTTGCAAAGCCTCCATTTCCACCGGTAAAGGAATTTTACCCGGGTGGTCTTCCAAATTGACCAATGCCGCCAACATTTGAAACGCACCATCCAAAATCACTGGATGCAAATTCAATTTCCGGGGTCCCAGGGCGGACACACCATCCGGGATGCTTAATTCTGCTGTAGCCAAACGATTGCCCACGCTTAGTGATTTCAAAGACCGGAAATCATTACCGTATTGCAGGCCGATTTCCCGTAATTTTTGGTAATAGCTCTCCAGATCTTGAATCTCGCTGAATTTCTGACTTTCTTTCACTGCGGAGAAATTAATCTCATTCGTATGCGCAAGGGTAGCCGACGCAAACTCGGTCCAGCTGGGCTCATCCTTAACCTTGGAATATATATGAATATGATAAAGCGCATCGGTATCGGATTGCTCCACAATGATCTGTGAACGCAAACTGTTGCCATCAAAGATCATGGGTTTGTGAAATTTTATTTCCCGCAAATTGACAGATTCACCTTCCGGCACCAAACCCGACTCAGCCGCTGCAGCCAAGCACTGGCAGATGTATCCTGCAGCAGGCATTACGGATTGCCCTTCCACTTTGTGGTCCAGCAAATATGCACCCATGTCGTCAGGTAAAAGTGATTCATAAAAATATTCAGATTTTCGTGGACGAGCTAACTCTACGTGTCGCCCCAATACCGGTAGCCGCGCATCGTCTTGATTTGTGTGCGACAACCCGGCACCGGAATCCAAAATACTGTTTTTAGCGCCCAAATCGATCCAATAACGATTACCGGAGAAGGGATAAAGCGGTAACTTGATGGATTTAACACTTGGACCGTAATTCAATTTGGACAAATCCGGGGAACATTCTTCCACATAAGCAGTAGCCACTGCGCGTAAAAATGCAGCGTTCTCGTCGGTGGATTTGCCGGCGCTGGGAATACAGACGGTCTTGGAATTGTCCGGCCCCGCATTACGCAGCGTTAAGCCGGAAAGAATGGGCTGAGGCCCCACTTCTATAAAGGTATGAACACCACTTGCAAATGCACTTTTAATACCCGCGGCATACAAAACCGGTTTGCGAATATGGTCTAACCAGTAAGAAACGGTACACATGTTTTGTCCAGCCTCTTCTCCGCTGAGGTTGGAAATAATTTTAATTTTAGGATCATTAAACTGTACCGATTCCAACACAACACGAAACTCATCCAACATCGGTTCTATCAATCCGGAATGAAACGCTTGCGATACCTCCAACTGCCTGGACTCCACCCCTAGCTCCGATAATGCAACCTTCGCCTGCTGCACCTGCGCCATCGCACCGGATAAAACAATCGAATCATCCGCATTAATTGCTGCCACGTCCAGGCCCCACAAGTTTCCATCGCTGATTTTCTCTACCTGCTCTGCAGATGTCATAACCGCCAACATACCACCGTCACTGGGCAATCTGCCCATCAACTCGCCCCTTTTAGCCACCAACTTCAGCGCGTCTTCCAGTGAAATAACACCACTGACACACGCCGCCACAAATTCACCGATACTATGCCCCAGCAATACCTCCGGTTTCACACCCAAAGATGTCCATAATTGCACCATGGCATACTCATAAGTAAACAGGGCCGGTTGAGTGTATTGAGTCAGCGATAAAGAAGCGCCATCCTTGGCAAACATTCTTTCCCTGATAGACTCGTTCATTAGTTTATGCAGTATGGAATCGCACATATCCACAGCCTGGCGAAAAACCGGATAGTTTCGATAAAGCGTTTTTCCCATTTGTGGTAGTTGCGCTCCTTGCCCGGTAAATAAAAACCCCAGTTTTCCATTTCGGATTCCGCTTGCGCTTATCAAGTTTTCGTTGGACGTACCGTTTAGAAATGCACTAATTGCAGCTGCATACTCAGAATTTTTTCCGGCTAAAACAGCTATCTTTCTATCCATATGGGTACGCTTGGTGTTGGCGCTATAACACAAATCCATTGTGCTTATATTCTCCAAAGATAGTTTATTGCGGTAAGATTCAGCCAGTTTCTGCAATGAATCCGGATTTTTGGCAGACATGCAAAGCAGCCCCATCCCCTCGGACTGATTGTTATCCGACCTCCTGCCGGTTGTCTTTGACGAAATTTGCAAGGGAGATTGCTCCAATAGAACATGACCATTGACTCCACCATATCCAAATGAACTGACTCCAGCCCTCAACGGATACTGTTCACCCGAGGAATCTTTAACCGGTAGCCATTGCCTGTTTCTGTCCATCACATAAAAAGGTGTATTCTCTAAATTGATTCGACTGTTGATTTTGTCGAAGTTGGCATTAGCAGGTAGCATTTTGTTTTTCATTGCTAACAACACTTTTATAACACCGGCAATTCCGGCAGCCGGCTCCAGGTGTCCAATATTGGTTTTCACCGCACCCAAACCACAGCTTTGATTATTCGGCTTTTGCTTATATGATTTTGACAGCTGGCGAAACGCACGAGTTAGGCCATGTATTTCAATAGGGTCACCTAACGGGGTTCCGGTTCCATGGGCTTCAATATAATTTACGGTGTGCGGTTCAAAACCTGCGCTTTTAAAGGCAGCTGTAATTACTTTGGATTGGGACATAGCGTTTGGTGCCGTTATAGACTTAGCCCTTCCACCATGATTAATCGCACTACCTTTTATTACCCCGAGAATGTCATCACCGTCTTTCAAAGCAGAATTCAAAGGCTTCAGAAAAATCAATCCACAGCCCTCGCCTCTAACATAACCGTCTGCCGCATCGTCAAAGGTTTTGCATTGTCCGGTGGGTGACAACATGCCCATTTGAGCAAAAGATATGAAGTTACTGGGCGTCATAAACAAACCGATACCACCCACCAGGGCTGATTCGCATTCGTCATTTGCTATGGCATTGGCGGCTAAATGCAAGGCCACAAGGGAACCGGAACATGCTGTATCAACCGGAATGCTGGGTCCGTGAAAATTGAAATAGTAGGAAAGACGATTAGCCAATATCGAATTAAACACTCCGGTGGCGCGATGCCCCTCTAAAACCGAACAGTGTCGGTTTTGAAGCTCTTGATAGTCAAACCCGCCCACACCCAAAAATACACCCACGTTTTTACCGGCCAACTCCTTTGGCAAATACCCTGCATCTTCTATACACTGCCAAGTCAGCTCCATTAACAATCGCTGTTGTGGATCCATCCACACCGCTTCCCTGGGAGAGACTCCAAAGAACTGCGCATCAAAGCGGTCTATCTCTGGAAGAAAGCCACCCCACTTACTGTTGGTTTTGTTTTCTTCTTTGTTTGGGTCGCCAAAATATTTCTTCCAGTCCCAACGATCAGCCGGAACCTCATCGATTGAACAAACACCGTTAGAAAGATTATCCCAATATTGTTCATAATTGTCCGCGCCCGGAAACCGGCAAGACATTCCTATCACAGCTACATCCACTCGCTTTCCAGTATTCATACCTTTTCTTCCTTGCTTATTAAAAAGTGGCAATCTTTATGTTCACGCAATCTTACTTGCGCACCATTACCTCGTGATTACAATCCGTAATAAATTGAAACAATTTGTTACATCAATTAAGCTTTGTTACGCATATTCAAAGAAAGCTTTCACTTTTTCGTACACTAATGACACTAATCAAGAACAAAAGGTTTATGTAACCTTAAACCAATAATGTGCCACTAACATAAAGTGACTCATATAACTCATACACAGGGAACGTAACAGTGAAACTCCACACCACCATAGATGAACTGGAACCGCTTAAGGATTTATTTGAAACGACAAAAAGCTGTGATGCAGTCACAGAGCAATTGGTACTGCGTATAAAAGAAAGCAAAATGAGGAATATGCACCTTTCCGGTGCGAAGAATCTATCAGAGGAAGTGGAAACTTTAATTTTCTTAGTAAGAGACAGCTTTTTCCCCGGCCTATATACGCAACATGGCAACCAGATTGATTTGGGTCTGCTCGTCAAAAGCAATATGATCGCGATACAACAATGCCTGGCCAGATCCATCGGTACGGCTTCATCGTTACAAGTAAACACACCAAAACGCGAACAGCAACATCTGTCAATGGATAAATGTAGCGCTAATAGCTCGTTTTTACATGACGCTAATATTTCCAGCCAGTGCAAGGCAAGCAGAGACAAATTCATGAGTCGATTGCCGGCAATTCATGAAATGCTACAAGGCGACATACAGGCCGCCTATGCCGGAGACCCCTCCTCCACTTCGTATGAAGAAATTGTTTTAACTTACCCCGGTATTTTAGCTGTACTGGTATATAGGCTGGCTCACGAACTGTATCTCCTTGAAGTCCCCCTACTCCCTAGAATGATGACAGAATGGGCCCACTCGCGAACCGGCATAGACATTCATCCAGGCGCACAAATCGGGAAAAACTTTTTTATTGACCACGGAACAGGCGTTGTTATTGGAGAAACCGCGATCATCGGCGACAATGTTAAGCTATACCAAGGTGTCACCTTGGGCGCCCTCTCCTTTCCCAAAGACGAGCGAGGAAACATTATACGCGGAGAAAAACGTCATCCTACGGTAGAAGACAACGTTACTATATATGCGAATGCAACAGTACTGGGTGGATCCACCACAGTACAAAGCCACTGCGTTGTTGGCAGCTCTGCATTTGTGTACCAATCAATACCAGCGGGGTGTGCCGTCAAAGTGGACAAGTCCAATCAAAAAATCCAGACGCCGGCAGCTTGATTTACAAATAACACAGGTTCATCTCTCTGAATTCAGTAGGAGACATACCTGTGCTATCTTTAAATATTCGATTGAACAGCGAAATGTTTTTGTAGCCTACTTGGTAACTGATTTTTTTTACCGATAAGTCCGTAGACAGCAAAAGCTGTTTGGCTGCTTCAATACGTTTGTTCTTAATGTATTCTCTAATTGAAACTCCGGTTTCCTTTTTAAAATATTTGTAAAGAGAACTTTCTGACATATTGCAACTCGCCGCCAACTTATCCATCCGCAGATCCTTACGATATTCCGTAACTATTGTGTTTATCGCTTTACCTATTTTTTCTGCTGCTGTGAAGTTCACAGTTTTGACTTCTGGACTGGTGTTTTTCATATGCTGTTCTACAAAACTCACCAACCTCCTGACCTCACCCGGAAGTACCAAATAGTCCAACACACCCAATCGGAATGCCATTACCGTTTTCTTGACAGATTCATGATAGGACACTACCAGAACGGTTGCATTGGGCGACCGGCTCATTACAGACAATTTAAGCTTCAACTCATTCAAATCAATTTCCGGACTATCTTGAAACACATAGAGAACAGGCTCATCGGCAGCCCCCACTTCCTCACCATAGGGTAGATTTTCCATACAGATATTGGGAATAGATCCAAAGGTCGCAGTTAAACGAGCATAGCTTTCCTTATCAGACCAGTTCACCAGAACCAACTTGCCGGCCATCGTATTCCTCCTAGAGCTTAATAGGCCTTGAATATTCTATATCGCACAGATACAACAACATATGCTTATCTCACCATGTGAGATGCATAAAAATAGTTACAAACAAACTGCGGTATTTCTTACCTTGTGTCTCAAATCGAAACCACTGTCAGTATGTGATAAAAGTAGTTCATCTAAGTTTTTTTTCACACATACTTTGGGCTCGGTATCACAATATTCCACAGCGATACTGGAACAAAATGAATTGGAAAACTCAGCTGTATAATCGATATTATGGGGAAGCAAACAAACCGCGGAATCGGATTCGTGGGGTCGAGTGACCGAAGGGATATATAACCATGGAAAAACACAGGGAAACAGAAACCAATGACGATCTTGATACTGGACAACTCTAGGTGAAAGCAATTCTTGAGACAAATCCAAAGCGTCAAGCCCTTGAGCGATCCCGCTACCAGTGGCTTTTAAAACCGCCTCTTTCTGTACCCATAAATTGAAAAATATTTTACCGACGTTTAACCTTGCATTCTGCAGCAATTCATTTTCCTGCTCGCAGAAAAACTCCTTAGCTAAACCTATCATATCCACCCGGTGTCTAACCGACTCCAAGTCAATTCCGAGTCTTCTACCGTAACACAATGCAATGGCGGCCCACCCTGACGAATGCGTCACGCTAAACTGCAACTTGCTCCCGGGAAGATAGGGCTTACCATACCGTGTGTACTGTAATACTATTGATTTTGGATTTTGATCTAAATGACTTGCCAGTATAAGCTTCAATATTGCGCGCACGATGACAAATTGAATTTTATCTTTAACAAACCGATAGGAGTCCGCTCTGAGTGATTCTATGTTGTTTAACAGTCGGGAGAAAAGCGAATAATACTTTTCGTACTCCCGCAATGGGAATACATACACCAAGATCTCATTTTCCCTATGAGTCACCGTTTCCATTTTAGCAATCTAGGACCGTTATTAAAGGCTAGATTCTATAGCAACCTCATTGCAAATAAGTTACTTGTATCTATTTAAGAATTTACATCAAACTTTTTATTACTTTTCTTCTATGCATATTATACGCCTTAATTAGGAATAGCCCATAATTAGTGAAAGAATTTCACCGGAACCTGCCGACTGTAAGATTCATCGAAAATCAGTTCGACGGACACACTGGCATCCTCGGTTTGGATTTTTACCTGTTTCAACTCGGGGATACGCACGGCCAGGTAAGTGCAAAGCGCAGTCGCCATGGTTTCATTGTTCGCCAATATGGCACCGGCCAGATTTCCTGCAACGAACTGGGCTCTTTGCCCTGTATCCGGCTGCACAATAGATTCTCCGTCCAGGTCAATACCTTGATCCATTTTTTGATCCATTTTGTCCAGATAAACCGCCTGGTGATCGGGCAACTCACGGTCCCGGTGATATTCCAGTTGCGCGACGCCGTTTAACAAAACAGCCATAATAGTGCTCATAGGTCTCTCTTAATTAAGTTGGATTATGCAATTTTATAGTAAACAGGCGGTCGACAACAACACAAAGCTTGTTACAAAGCAGAATAACTGCTTTTACTTAAGACAATCGGCTGACTTCTACAACGGTGGACTAAAAGGTCGGTATAAAGAATTAGCCGAGCAAGCATGTATTTAAACAATCAAGACCCTTTGTATAGGGTCAACAAGTCTCGAACAGGCTTCAATAACCGTGAATCCATAACATAGATGACACCGCGGTGATTCATAAAAGTAGAATCCTTACGATTTAAATCCAGTCTTTCGCCATAAAAATCACAAGCCGAAAAACCCAATTGTTGAAAAATAGCAGCCGTCGCGGCAAAGTCCCACAAACTACCGCCACCGGCTTGTGGCTTGGGAAACTTGAAATACACCGCCGGGGGTTGTTCCAACACGGCACAGGCATTAAGTACCGCACCGTTGCGCTCCATCGTTGTCAAACCGGCATAACCCAGCCCTCTAACCACCCCATCCAGCTCTCGTGTAACTTCAGTGAATTTTTCATTACTCATAAAGCCGCGATCACAGATCAGTGTTAATACACTGTGTGAATCTACTGCATGAACAAGCCAATCCTTTCCCTGTCGCTGAACTTTTTGACCCTTAACCGCCGAATACAAAACTTGAGTCACCGGGTCGTACACCACCCCGATGAGAGCCTCACCTTCGCGTGACACCAAAGCGATGGAAACTGCATAGCCCGGTTGGGATTCAATAAAGGACAAAGTACCGTCCATCGGGTCTACACACCAAAAATAGTCTTTATGAAAGCGGTTTTTGTCATCCTCGCTTTCTTCTGTTAACAAAGCCAAATCATAACACGCACAGGTAGGCTGCAATTCTTTAACAATAATCGCTTCACTGCGCAAGTCTACTTCGGTCAACACCTGGGAGGCGATGGTATTACCTCCTGCCTTGTGTTGCACTTGTAAATCGCGATGGGGATAAGCGGCAATCATTTGCCCGGCCTTAGTGGCTGCCTCAATGGCACAAGTGCTTAGGATTTCTAAATCCGCAGGGCTCAGCTGCATCGGCCGGTTCCATTGACTTGTTGTAGAACCTGCCGCGCCAGCCGTTCACTGTAGTCGTTGATTTTCCAATGCCCCGGACTCCAGCCTTTTAGAAACCGATGAAAATCGGTCCAAGCAAAGGCATACAACTCACGCCATTCCGCTTCCAGTGCCGTAAAATCTAATACCGAGTTACGCCGAGACAAGGCTTGTTGCAATTCCGAGAAATAGAATTGTAGTAGCTGGAATTCGTTACGTTCACAATCCTCCTCCTGCAGACAACTTCCGATAAAGTAGGCTACGTCTTTCATGCCACAACCACCACCCACATATTGAAAATCCACCGCAGCCACGCCATAGCCTTTTTTAGGAAAACAAAAGTTGGCCAGCTTGGCATCGCCGTGGACCACGGTTTGAAATCGTGCGGCATTTAAGCGCGCATCAATCGCAGCGGCCGCCTGTTTTAAGGCGATATCCGACAAAGCTGCCAACTCATCAGGGCGAGTTTGTAAATGCCAATAAGTCCCCACCGGCCAAAGACCCTCGGGAGGGTGATTCGTACTGACAACAATATCCATAAAGGTGGCATGAAAGTTTGCCAGCCAGGACAAACAGGATTGTATATCCTGTTGGTTCGCCGAGCTCTTTCGCACCGGATACCCGCTTGCATCCAAATCTTCCAACACCATAAGAAACTCTTCCCCATGTTCTTCTGCATCAACCACGGGCTCCAAAGCAAAACTGTTAGGGACACGGCAAGAGCCATCGCACCGCCCGGCCCAGTCGCGGTACCAAGCTGACTCCACGTGATAAGAGCGTATTTTTCTTTGGTGCGACAAATCCGTATCCCAACCACGAGGATGATGGCGTCGATCAGGTAAGCGAACGTGCTTCACGACGACGCTGCGGCTTTCACCACCGCTCAAAGCGTAGCGCATGATTTTACCGTAGCCGCTCCACAAGGATTGAATATCTTCTACATGCTTGGCATAATTCGCGCCGGTTGAGGATTTTATGATTTTTTTGATATCCAAACTCATATTTCAGTTTACCTGTATCATTCCTATCCTGGTTTCACCGCAACGCCAATGATATCATGAAGCCTAGGATAAAAACCGGCATCGGAGCATCCAGGTGAACTGGAAATCACCAAATCGGAGTGATATTGGTTTTTGCCTTTGGCTTTTCCGGATCGGCCCTTTCCAATCGGAACCACCCTGGAGCAGAGTGCGGCGGAAAAAACCGGCAGTATGGAAGGCCATCCAAACAGCCGCCAAAAGCGAAACTGTAGCGCCGATGAAACCCGAAAATGCAATCGGTATCGACACGGCGTTTAACAGCATTTTTCGTTATAATGTTTGGCATTGCTTTTTTGAAACGGGAAGATCACCACCATTCCGGTACGGCGGTCTTCCGCGCGCAGTCAACCTGGCCATTCAACTCTTTAGGTTCGCCATCGGCGTAGCTATTGTCTTTGTCATACTAGTGGCCGTGTTGTCCGCCACGAGTTAAATCTCTGCAAAAGGTGAGCAAAGTGCATATCACACTACGGGATGCCACGATTGATGACCTGAAATTGCTACAACAGTGGGATAAACAAGTTCATGTTATTGCTGCCGACCCGAATGACGACTGGCACTGGGAAACCGAACTGCAGCGATCCCCCCCGTGGCGTCAACAGTTAATTGCCCTGGCCCATGGCCGGCCTGTGGGTTTTGTGCAGATTATTGACCCGGCAAAGGAAGACAATCACTATTGGGGGGATATCGCCCCGGGGTTTCGTGCAGTAGACATTTGGCTGGGTGACATTAAGGATACCGGCAGGGGTCTGGGAAGCGTGATCATGCGGATGGTTATAAATCGTTGTTTTTCAGATGCCGCTGTATCATCCATATTAGTTGATCCGCTGAGCAGCAACACCAAGGCGCACCGTTTTTATAAAAGACTGGGGTTTGTTTTTAAGGAACAACGAAACTTTGGACAGGACCTCTGCCATGTTTACCACCTGCAAAGAACTGACCTTAAAATATAGGCCGTATAACGTGTCATGGTAATCGCCCCTACCACTATCGGGCTATTCCACTCGACAGACCATCGCCCCGGCTTTAGACTAAGTCCGATCCGGAATGAGATCCCAGAAAAATAATTTTTCAACTTTATAGATCAGAAAAAAGTGAATTTTTACAAAAAATAACACTGGGCAAAACGGCTTTTATTGGCTAATCTTCTCGACCAGGGACGCTGTGTCCATTATGAGGTCAGGCCGATGACAATCATTCAATCGCCGTCACAACGTTTTAAGTCCACCCTGTTCAAGTCTTTTTTAGCAGCGCTGATCATAGCCAGCATTACAGCCATCGCAGTAAGCTTGCACGACTCAATAACATCACTATTAAGCCTAAAATACGCCGTGGTCTTTGCGGGGATATTTATATTAGCCACAATTGCGTTTTTGCTGGTCTCCAGAAAATCCCTCACCCTGGACATCAATGAGGAGGCCATTGTGCTGTCCTACGAGGACAAAGCGATCAAATTGAATTGGAACGATTCCATCCGTATTTCCATGCCAACGGTACTGCGCCCGCGCTGGACCATCCGTGGACCGGGAGGGTCTGTTTCCCTATCGTTATTCGATTTTACCATACAACAAATCCGTGACATTTCCCGCTCCATTACGCGTTATAGAGCCACACATTAAGCGTTTTGTTAACCGTCACCCCTGCCCCTAAAAAGGCATGGGGTGCTTGCGTTGCAGTTCTTGTATGGATGTATAAATATCTTCCGACAACGGTAACTCCATTGCCGCAATGTTACACCGTAATTGCTCCATGGTCGTGGCCCCCACTAATACGGAACTGACGAAGGGCCTGCTGAGTACAAAGGCAATGGCCATTTGACACACATTCCAGTCGCGCTGCTTGGCCAAGGCTATATAGTCAACGATGGCGGCATCGGTTTGGGCTTGTACGCGGTGTTCCACCCGGGTTTCAATGCTCAACCGCGCGCCTTCCGGCCGGGCACCATCAAGATATTTACCGCTGATCATGCCCCGACATAAGGGCGACCATGCCAGTAGGCCGCAAGCTTCATTAACACTGATTTCACTCAAATCGGGCTCAAAATGTCGACACAACAAGGAATATTCGTTTTGAATACTAACCGCCCTGGGCAAATCGTGTTGCTGCGCTAACTGTAACCATTGAGTTAAACCCCAGGCGGTTTCATTGGACAAACCGAAGTGGCGGATCTTCCCTACATCCACCAAACCTTGCATGGTTTGCAGCACTTCCAGGAAATTATCCCGTTCCTGCTGCACATCGAATCCAGGCGCATAACCCCAAGTCTTACCGAAGTGATAAGAACCGCGATTGGGCCAATGCAGTTGGTACAAATCGATATAATCGGTTTGCAGCCGTTTCAAGCTGTCTTCCACCGCTTGCACCACACTTTGACGATTAATCCCCTCGCCGTTGCGGATCCAATTCAAACCGGGCCCGGTGATCTTGGTGGCTAAGATGACTTGATCCCGGTTTTGTCGTGCCGCAAACCAACGCCCGATAATGGTTTCCGTTGTTCCATAGGTCTCGGGGCTTGGGGGAATGGCATACATCTCCGCCGTGTCAAAAAAATTTACGCCCTGATTCAGCGCATAGTCCATTTGCTCAAAACCGTCGGCCTGGGAATTTTGCAAACCCCAGGTCATGGTGCCTAAGCCAATGGCGCTGATTTTCAAATCGGTACGACCCAGTGTGCGATATTCCATGGTGGCTACTCGATTGGCTGATTGTATAAGGTATAACATTTGACGTCGCAATTGCCAATATGGATATCACGCAGTCGTTCATCACACAATCCCAACTGGTAATCGTTGGTGTGGCCATAAACAAAGAAACTTAATGGGTCGTCTTATCGCCCCATATCTGTTTCAAGCGCTTATCCCTACCGCAGCTATAACGGTAATAGTTATAGCGGACCGGGTTATTTTTGTAGTAGTTCTGATGATAGTTCTCTTTGCCTTTGATGGGATAGAAAATGGCAGCGTCTAAAACGGGGGTGACAACTTTCTGATTGGGAAATTGTGCAACGACTTTTCGTCGAGATTTTTCCGCCAATTGGCGTTCCTTATCGTTGGCTACAAATATCGCGCTCAAATAGGCATGACCTTTATCGCAAAACTGCCCCTTGTCATCGAATGGATCTATTTGTACCCAGAAATAATCCAGCAATTGTTGATAGCTGATTCTTGCAGGGTCGTAAGTAACTTCAATGGCTTCGTAGTGTCCGCTGTGATCACCGTTGTAGGTCGGATTTTTCAGGGTACCGCCGGTAAAACCGGAAACCACATCGATAACACCCTTGTCCATGAGTTTTTCGAAGTCCGACTCCATGCACCAAAAACAGCCTCCGGCAAATACGGCCTTGGCCGCCAGGGCCTGGGATGAAAGGCAAAAAGCCCCAATCAGGATTAAGAGAATTTGTACCGGTTTCATGCTACACCTCGTGATTACGTATTGCCTATTTAGTCGATCCTAGCGGTGATTTGTTACAAAACAATCCCGAATCGGGACCAAATTATAACCGAGATTGGGTAAGCGTGATAAATCAATTGTTTATGGTGGTTAGGCAGTTCACGCGCGCTACACCCTACAAACGCGGACAGCGACGAACCGTTTGTTTAGATTTTACAGACTGGTAAAACGACTGCGTTTGCGGATGGCTAGGAAAACCCCTGCCAGACTGGCACTCAGCATAACCACACTCATAACGGCGTGGGTTAACAAGATGGCGTTGAACTTCGCCGGTTCCTTGAGGGCTTCCAAGGTGGCGTCATTGTAAGTGACTTTGCCGCTGAGAAAATCTTCCACGGTCAGGAGAAAAAACTCAAAAAACAACCCTCCCAAACCGACACAACACAATAGTGCCCCCATCAAGCCATAGCGGGGAAACCACTTCATCAGCAGCCAGGAAATCAACAGTAACCCAAACGAGATTAACAGTACTGCAATATCGTATTGTTGCCAGGAATGCAGAAGGGGTAAATAATTTTGTAACTCAGGCGTATACAGTGTGTAGTGGGAAGCCAGACCGTGAAAGTGCGGTAGCATGTCCCAACCGAAAAGCCTTAAAAGTATATCAGCCAGTTCCAATAGCGGCGCTGCAATGAGCAGATAGAGTGTGGCCATGTAACAACGATTTTTAGCCGTCTTATACCAATGTTCATTTGGCCGAGTGTCATAATGATCCACGATGGTCAACAAAAAAGCCAGAGATAGGGACAAGGAAGAAAAAACGATGAGCAATGTGGGGATGCCTGATAACAGCATACCACCCCGCTTACCCGGCATATAGGTCACACCGATCACAGTTTGCAGTAGGGCGTAAACCAACAACACCAGGGCGGCTACAGCCAACCACACTCGGACTTTTAAAGGTACGCTATTGGGTATGTACTTCTTGGTTGACATTGCAGAGGTAAACCGCAGAACAAAGGCTTTTAACCCCGGAAGCGCAAGCCTAAAACATCCTCGGCCACACGCATGATTTTCTCAATGATAGGTGGAGCTTCAATATCAATCACCTGTTCCACCACCCATTTACTGTCAGTTTGTTCCAAATGTTCAGAGACATTCAGAGCCAAATAACGAGTGAATTCGTAGCTGGGGCCCTCATCGGTAAAATCACACTCGGCATACTGGGACAGACGCTGATTCATAAAATCCACCATTGATGATTGGTACTCCCCCGGCCCCAGTAATTCCGCCTGATTCTCCACCATGGTTTCGATTAAATTGCCGGCCACTGCATTGATAAACGGGCCACGCTCATCCTCGCTGACCTTGGTGTAAATCATGCGATCCACAATATGCAGCTGATAAACCATGAACTCATTAATACTGCCGATGGCCTGCTCATCATCACGGAACCGAAATCCTTCCTTCTCCATGTGGGCGAAGGCCTCTTTGGCCAGTTTCCAGATATTCATGGCAATAACACTGGATAGATCCTTAAGCTGCTTGGGCTTGTTGGAACCCGCCTTATTGCGTTCGGAGCGTTTACTGCGATGCCATTTGGTTTTCAGACGAACCATGAGGATTACCTTAATAAATCTTTTACAATTGACCGCAATGTCCCCAAAAACTTTGTCATTGCAGTTAAGCGGCATAAGTATACACTTTGAAATAGGGCGGCACACCCTGAAATAAATGAGTCGTGGCTATAAATGATGAATTTAAGTGAACTCACAGCAGTAATCCAAAGGAATTGTCACATTTCCGACGCACAATATGCGGGAAATTACAGCCTGTGCATTTTTTTGCTGAAAATGCGCGAATATTTTCGCTGGGAACAACAAACACCCTTAACCCGGGAATTACACAAACCCGCCGTCAGCGAGTGGCTACAACAACGAGAACAATTATGGGACTCCCTGGAGCAAGAACCCTATCAAAATCTACGCTTAGGCAAACAACACTATGACCCCTTTGACAGCGATCCAATTAACGCGGTGTTAAACCCACAGGGTTATGTCTACAGCAGTGGTTATGGCGTTTTTGGAAAACCGCATTTTTTTCTGGGAAAACTAAAACGCAAGATGATACAAAACGGATTGACGGTGTATATCTCTTCTGAGGAGTACGCTCGTGACCTGGTAGCACCTCCCGCTATGTCATTGAATAATCAAGTATTTATTCGACAAGAATCATTGAGACGGTTTATCTGGCAGAAAATCGAAGAATGGCAATGGAAAAAAGACAGTAATCACCCCATGGCGAAGGCCATAGCATTCATTGATGCACCGGATATGGAACAAGTATTGGATCGCCTCTGCGAAAATGAATCAGAGAACGTCTTATTACACGAAGTCGGCGAAACGGAAGTGGGGCAAATGGTGGGACAGGCATGGAAAGACATGCTGCAGCAGATCCCCCATTCCGGGGCGGAGTTGCAGATTCGTGCGGTCAGGGATCACCTGGCGGACTGTATCAGTACCCTGCCCTCTCTGGTAAACTCCGGCAACGAATTGTCATTACATTTTTATTTTGCCAATTTCACCGGCATGCGTAAGCAACTTTTTCCCGGCGCCCTGCAAGCCTACCGCAGTTGGCTGCAATCGGGTGATACACAAGCATTGGACAGATGCGTACAACAAGGCCGCCGGCACTGGGAACAAACTGTTCACGGCTTACTGGCTGCTTTTAAAACCCATGGTAGCAACATAACTCAGCGAACCGATGAATTAATTCAAGCGATATAGGTAAAGTTTTTATGAGTGAAGAATTGGAATTAGCCAGTGGCATCGCCGCATTTGAAGATCAGGACTTTACCAAAGCACTGCGTCTACTCTCACCGCTGGCGGAACAAGGCAATGCCGAAGCCCAGTATCGTTTGGGCATGATGTTTCAAAACGGTCTGGGTCGGGTAAAAAACCCCGAATATGCCATAAAGTGGATGCAGGCCGCAGCGGACCAAGGCCACCTGTTTGCCCAACACGGTATGGGGATCATGTATATGTTCGGCGAATGCGTGGAAAAAAACGAATCCACAGCCGTAGAATGGTTCCGTAAAGCGGCAGAACAGGGTTTGCCCGGATCGCAAATGACTTTAGGCATGATGTACGAAGAAGGCAAAGGCGTGGAAAAAGATCCGGAAGAAGCGCAACGCTGGTACCAACTGGCGCAGGAGAATCAGGCATAGCCCCTCTAAAAAGTGGTACCGAATTCTACGCCGAAATAGCTGTTGTATTCATTGGTATTCTCTAAAACGCCGCTGTCATCCGCAATATCCACATACAGCAAACCCCCACTGAAACCCAGGTGCGCATCTCCAAGGGAAGTGGTGACATTAAAGCGCAGTAGGCTCATAGCGCCTAAGTCCACCGTAAAGGAATGGCCGCCCAAAAACTCCAGTGAAAATGCCGTACCGTAACCGGAACGAATACTGCCAAAATGGATGACCGGCCCTACCAACCAGTAAGCCCCTCCAAAATGTAAATCCGTATTTGGTGTTTCTTTGGTAAAGGCATACCCACCTAACTCCGCGCTCAAACCTAGATGGGTTTTTTCGTTGAAGGTACCTGTATTAAAATGAACACCACCCATACCGCCATAAAAACCATCTCCCGATACCGAAGCACCTATGGCACCACTACCCAGCCACAAACCGCAATCAAAACTACCGGAAATAGCTTGGACCAGGAATTTAACGGTATACACCACCAATGCAGCCACCAAAATAATACCAACGATGGCAATGACGATCAGCGCCCCATCTCCCCTGCCGCCGTTGATATGTCCAAAGTGGATATCAGCGCCGCCGCCAACATGGACATTGGACGGTCGAGGCTCATAGCAATTCGAACTGCCTCGTGACAGCCGGGGTTCCGTCTCTCCATAGTCGCGATCATTGACCGCCACTTGTAATGGCTGAGAAACAACATATTCGGGAAAACTGTGACGCTGTTTCAGCTCTTCGTATTGCGCGCGGGTGACCACTTGAAATCGCGCTCCCGGATAGCGCTGCTGTAGCATCTGAACCCCATCGAGACCGATGATAGTCGGTGGAGTGTTGATATTGAGCAGTGTCGATACGGATTCACCGGACTCGTAAGCTAAAACAGGATGCACACTTACCATGAGGATCACAATCAATAATAACCCACGCAGGGTAACTGCAACGCCTAGGTTGAACACGGCCCGGAGGTGAAAATGTCTATAAAAACTGTTGAGCATTTCAGCGTAACCGAAAGTGGTTTGACTCATTAACGGTAGAAACCGGGGTGTTCTTTAGAGGGCTCGCTGGAACGGATCCCGGTATACATAAAAAAACAGGCGGTAAAAACCGCCTGTTTTTGAATAAAGTGTTTGAGAGAGCTTATTTATTTGCCCACTCAGAAAAGTTACTGGTATTTTGCTCTTCGCCATCCGCGTATCCTGCTTCGTAGGCGTCGTTCAAACGTTGCTCTTCCCGTTTGGGGTTTTTTAAAAAACCACTAGCCCAACCAACAACATATTCACGCGAAACGTTAGCTTTTTCCATTTTATCTATAGTTTCGTAGTAAACTTCATTCATAACCGATAAACTCCCATAGGTTTAATAACTAACCAAGCACTTACAATTCAAAGTTCGTATTCGCTTTTCGCCGCCTGCTATAAGCTTTGTTTTTATGGCTCAAATATCAGAAAATTAGACAATGCTTATAGTACCGTATCGGACTTATATTTCAATGCTTAATCGCTATTATTGCAAATAAATTAATTTTTTCTTTCGGAACAGAAGCTTAATTACAAAAATTTTTCAATGTACGCGATTAAAAAACAGACAATTTATTTTCAAAACAACGAGTTAAGACTATGAAAACCCAGGTCGCCCCCTACCAACTTCAAGAAATCAAACCCTCCAGTTTTATATTTGAGATTAAAAACGCACTGACGCCGGAGATTTGCGAGGAAATCATCCGTCGTTTTGAAGCCAATACGGAACAGCAATATCAAGGACGTATTGGTCAACAAGCTGAACAAGATCAATCAGTTAAAAGCACTACTGACCTGGCTTGCAGCGGTCACGAAAACTGGAAGGACGTGGACACCATTTTGTTTCGCTCCTTAGCCTTGGCCATGTCCTTATTCAAGGAGCAGTTCCCCTTCTTCAACGGGCCGTTTAAGGACATTGGCTACAATATTCAGCGTTACCAGGCAGGACAGTACTACCACTGGCACATCGATAGTGGCAGCCATGAATTTGCCCAACGCCAACTGGTGGCGATCTGGTACCTTAATGATGTGCCGGGACCCGGAGGAGAAACGGAGTTTCTTAGCCAAAATATAAAAGTTTCTCCGGAACAGGGTAAACTGGTTTTATTCCCGCCCTTTTGGACACATGAACACCGCGCCTGCACTGTGAACAAAGGGGTCAAGTACATTGCCACCACCTGGGTAAACTTCGCCTAACTCATTGTTAATATTGCCTTATATTAAAACCCTTCGATGGAGCTAAATCTATGTTGTTGACCATAGCCGATGTATTGGACCCGGCCAAGCTGGAAAATATTCGCGCGACTTTGTTGAATTGCCGTTTTGTAGACGGAAAAATTAGCGCCGGTTCTGCAGCGGAGAAAGTAAAAAACAACGAAGAAATGGTCCAGGGCACTAAACAAGCCGACTACCTGGACCACTTGCTGATGGGAAGTTTGGCAGAAAATGCCTTGTTCCGTAGTGCGGCCTTGCCGTTTCGAGTCGCCCAGCCGGTTTTTGCTCAATATGGACCGGGTATGCAATACGGTAATCATGTGGATGACCCTATTATGGGCAGTGGTGCAGTGAAGTTTCGTACCGACGTATCCATTACTGTTTTCCTCAATGATCCGAATGAATACGAAGGTGGTGAGCTTGTCATCAACAGCACCTTTGGCGAACAGAAAATCAAATGCCCGGCAGGTCACGCAGTTTTGTATCCTTCTACCAGCCTCCATCGGGTTGCAGAAGTAACCAAAGGCCAACGTCTGGTTGCGGTTGTCTGGCTGCAAAGCATGGTGCGCGACCCAGCTCGGCGAGAACTGCTGTTCGAGTTGGATCAGGCGCGTAATGTGTTGCTGGCCGAGCACCCTCAGACCCCTGAAACCGAGCAAGTGGATCGCTCCTATGTTAATTTGTTACGCATGTGGGCGGAAGTTTGAGCAGTTATATACTAAATATTTATATACAAACCACTTCCTAATAACCACCATTGCTATCCAAAAAT
The DNA here is from genome assembly GCA_029882975.1 of Gammaproteobacteria bacterium. Classification (NCBI taxonomy): domain Bacteria; kingdom Pseudomonadati; phylum Pseudomonadota; class Gammaproteobacteria; species Gammaproteobacteria bacterium. The sequence continues at coordinate 119,586 of JAOUJW010000006.1, read as the reverse complement.
ATATTTTTCTTCCCGCCGCTCAAATACTTGAATCCCACCCGCGTGAAATAGTAAAGTTTAGACAGTATCTATAATAGAAAAAGTAGAACTTATCCTAAAGTTAAGATTTTCCATAGAGACAAGTCTGTTACCAGGCCGAGAAAGTCGACAACGAATGAAGCGGGTAGGTTTTTAGCACTTATCTTGGGGGCAAGGAAGATAACAAAGGATTGCAGGTTAAATACAGGGAACGTAACAAAAGGGAAGAAACAACAGCTAAGTAAGTGATTTTTCTTTTTGCATTTTAAGAGGAAAAACATTGATGAGCACATTCCCACTGCGGCTGGCTGCCGCCGTTCTGTGTACGTTTATTCTGAGTGCCTGCAGCACAACCATATTCCGATTGGAAAAAGCCGCCGCCGCTCCCATGGAAAAAGTAGCGACCATAGTGGTTTCTAAGGTTGCACTGCGCTATGTGGACAATCGCATATTCGATTTGTGTACCTTTGATGAAGGTCTATGTGGAGTACAGGTGTTACCTGGAGAACACAAACTACAATACAATGTGTATACCACAGAGTATGCCAGAGACCGCGGCCGCAGCCCCAATAGAAACAGCCTGCATAACCGCATCAGTCGTTTGAAATTTGAACATTCCGTACAACTCCAGGAAGGGATGGTGTATGAACTGAGCTTTAATGAAGAGGTTGTAAAAAGTTTCAAAGAAAACGTCAGTAAAAATAACTATCCCATAGAGATGGTGAGAGGCGAAATTGGAAAATATATTACATTCAAGGCGTACGAGAATAAAGACTTGGAAAAAATGGTAAGCAAGATCAAAAAATCCAAAATCATACGCACCTCTGAGTACCGACCGGACATTTAAAAAAAATATAGACCAAACTCAGTGCATCACTATGGACATTTTTTCTATGCACCTGTGCAAATGTAAGGAGACACCGGATTACTTGTGAAGAAATTTAGAATCAGCCTGCTTTATCTCCTCGGCCTCTGCATACTGCTTCCAGGCTCTTGGGTCACCGCAAACAATGTAGTCACAGCATTTTGGCATGGGCGAGTGTCCATGCTCGATTTTGACACCCCAACAAAAAGCATCCTTGCAGGCGAAACACCGTTCCTGTTTTGGATCACTGTCAGCTTGTACAGTCTGTTTGCCGCAGGACTGCTCTGGTTTTGGTTTTGCTATTTTCGCTCCATCATTGATCACGCCAGGAACAAACACTAACTATCACTATCATTAAGGTCTTTGCAGTAATTCTACGTATATCTACTGAAAATAATACATGATAAGTATTACTAATCTGTAAAAACGTTAAAACCCACCCTTTTCAACGTAAATACCATTCTCTTCCCAACCGATATAACTTGAAATCGTGGTTATTGTTTTTCCGTCCCCAATGTTACAAATATTTACGATTGGCGACTAAAGTATCTCAAGCCACAAGTGCTGCGAATATTCAAAATTTATAAAGGTTATATTATGGATTCCAAACCTACCGTTCTTGTGGTAGATGATGCTGCAAGCAATGTCCAAGTCCTTGCTCAGATTCTCAAAGAAGACTATCGAGTAAAGGTCGCCAATTCCGGTGCTCGGGCGCTGGATCTGGCAAAAAATTTACCGGACTTAATACTGCTGGACATTATCATGCCGGATATGGATGGCTATGAAGTCTGTGAGCGCTTGAAGGCAAACGAGGAAACACGACATATCCCCATTATTTTCATTACCGCGCGCAGTGACGCGGAGGATGAAGAAAGAGGATTGGCTCTGGGCGCTGTGGACTATATTGCCAAGCCTATCAACTCCGCCATAGTTCGCGCTCGGGTCAAAACCCACATCACCTTGCAAAAACAATACAGTCAACTGCAATTCCTGGCAATGCATGACCAGTTAACCGGTCTCTACAACCGCCATTATCTCCTGGACTATGCCGTCAAAAAAATCGCCAATGCCAAACGGCATTCACTCCCCATGAGCGTTGCAATGATTGATATTGACCATTTTAAAAACCTTAATGACAGCTACGGACACAATGTTGGCGACGAAGTGCTGCACGCAACCGCGCAGGTGTTATTAAGATCCTGCCGCACGGAAGATATCGCAGCAAGAGTGGGTGGTGAAGAATTCGTTTTGCTATTGGACCATTGCAATATCACGGAGGCAGAGTCGTTATTGGAACGAATCCGATTTCAAATCGAACAACTTCAACCTCGCAATATAAAAATCACTGCCAGCTTTGGTGTAACGGAACTACACGCCGATGACAGTGAGTTGGAACAACTGCTAGACCGCGCAGACCAAGCCCTGTATCAAGCGAAGAACTGCGGCCGCAATAACATCAAGATTGCTGCCTAACATAACCACAGCGTTATTCAGAAGATGACAGTGACGACAAAACCGCATGGATACACTTGAAAAAAACGCTGATACACTCAAAAACAGAACTCCCGGCAGCTTTGTACAAGCCCTGTTTAGACCGGGGCTGACGCGAGACCTTACTCTTTGGTTTTTGTTTCTGGCACTGACTCCGGTACTGTTAGCCAGTTGGATTGGCCTGGAGCAGACTAAAAAAATCTTATTTCTTGACGCCTCCCGATCGATGACCCTGCGTGCTGAAGACCTGTCTCGGCACATCAGCAATTGGTTTGAACAACGATTCCACGATGTGGAATTTCAAGCGACGAATACTCACAACGTCAAGTTTGTAGAGCAGTTAAACCGTGGGTCACGCAATAAGGAAATCTCATCTTATGTGAACACTCCAAACTGGAAACATACAATCCGGCAACACCAATCCGACTTAAACAGCTTTATCAAAGCCTACAACTACTATTCCAACGGCCTTATCCTGGACTTAGACGGTAATGTTGTGTACAGCGCCGAAACCGGACAGCACATCGACGCAGGAATCAATGTATTTGCCGACAATCAATTTGATGCAAAATTGATAAAGCACTATAAATCTGTACTCAACACAAAGAAAACAGCTTACTCGGATTTAATCAAAACCCATAACAACCACATTACCAGTTATATAAGCAGTCCGGTTTTTAATTCCAAAGGCTATCTCATAGGTATTTTGTCAGTGGAAATAACTATTACCGACATACACGATATCCTCAATGTCAATTCCGGAATCCGAAACTACCTCGTTGGTAGCGATTTACTGTTGCGCAGCACCATAGACAACCAAGCAAACAACCAGGCGTTGGAAACAATCATCAACACTCGTAAAACCATATATTGGGACGAAAGCCCTGCGGCTAAAATGGACCAGGATCTAAGCGCCATTGAAGGTGCCCTAAGTTACATTGATCCCTTCGGTCAATTGGTAATTGGCGTACACCGAGCTATTCATTTGGGAAACATCAGATGGTTTCTTATTGTAGAGGAAAGCCAGGAACATGTCCTGAAACCGGCCCACCAGTCCATTCAGTTCATCATGTCCATGTTTTTGCTTTTAATTGCATCGGTCATTCCGCTAGCCGTATATATTGCCGGCCGCAAAACCCGACCGCTACTGGATGTAATTAAGGCCACTGCAGCAGCTGCCGAAGGAAACTTTAACCATTCTATTAGTGTAAAGCGTAAGGACGAAATCGGCCTGCTGGCACAGGGATTCAACGAACTGTTGGATGCCAGACAACGGCATGAAGCCATGCTGGAAGACAACGTAAATACTATAGAACAGATGCTGCACGACCTGGCGGAACAACGCTTTGCCATTGACCAACATGCCATTGTTGCCGTCACCGATGTGAAAGGGATTATCAGCTTTGTTAACGATAAATTTACGGCCATTAGCGGCTATTCACGCGATGAGTTGATCGGAAAAAATCACCGCATACTTAACTCCGGCCACCATTCTACGGAATTTTTCCGTGATATGTACCGCACCATAGCTAAAGGTAACGTTTGGCACGGAGAAATTTGTAACCGGAATAAGAACGGCGCTTTGTACTGGGTGGATACAACGATCGTTCCGTTCCTCAAAGGGGACGGAAAACCTCGCAGTTATATTGCGATACGAACCGACATAACCGACAGAGTACGCACAGAACAGGAACTAACCGATGCCCGCGATGCCGCTCAGGACGCCACAAAACTGAAATCTGAATTTCTGGCCAGCATGAGCCATGAAATTCGCACTCCCATGAATGGGATTTTGGGGATGCTGAGTTTGTTGCTCAATAGTGAGCTGAATAAAGAACAACGCCAACAAGCCGCCTTGGCCGGCTCCAGTGCCAATTCATTGTTAACCCTGATAAATGACATATTGGATTTTTCCAAAGTGGAAGCGGGTAAGCTGGATCTAGAATTGCTGGAATTTGACTTAATTGACATGGTTAACGACACCGTAAAAGCCTTGGCACAACAAGCTCAAGACAAAAAGCTGGAAATCATGTTGGATGTCACCGATGTCCAGCACCGAAAAGCAACAGGAGATCCCAGCCGAATCCGCCAAGTTCTGAATAACCTGGTCAGTAACGCAATCAAATTCACCCACCGCGGCGAAATTGTGATCTGCGCCTCAACCTATGTAGATGAAAACAACGAGTGTAGTCTACACTGCCAAATACGCGACACCGGAATAGGTATCCCCAAGGAAAAAGTATCGCTGCTGTTTGACTCTTTCACTCAGGTTGATGCATCCACCACAAGAACTTTCGGCGGCACCGGTCTGGGGCTGGCCATCGTCAAACAGCTGTGTCAATTAATGGGCGGAGATGTGAGCGTAACCAGCGAATTGGGTAGCGGTAGTTGTTTTGAGTTTTTCGTCCGCCTGCGCAATGCCCGGAGCGTGGCCGCCATACCTGATTTCCCTACCACATCCGTGTTACTGGTATCACCCACCACCAGTCTACTCACATTACTGCAAAAACAAATAGGCCTGTGGAAAGCGAGAGTCAGCAGCAGTGACAACCCTGAAAACGCGCTGCAACAGTTACACAGTAACCGTTTTGATCTGATCCTGATTGACTCAGCGTTGACTAATACCGGGGCGTTTAAACTCGCAAAAGCAATCCACAAACACGACCCGCAGATCCTCAGCAAACTGGTACTTTTGACTCCTTTTGTAGCACCGGAGCTGGGCTACTTAAAATCTCTGGGATTCAATGGGTGCATCAAAAAACCTGTGGGTGCAGACGAGTTGGAAAACCTATTTATATTTCTCAATCAAGAGAAACAACCAAGTGAGGAATGGTTCTTTAATGACAGGGAGGATACCCGTCAGTTGAACCAACATCAAATGAACAATTCACGCTGGAAAGATATTCGCATTCTCCTGGTTGAAGATAACCAGGTCAATCAATTGGTCGCCCAAGGCATGTTGCATGAGCTTGGACTGGATTGCGATATTGCTGCCAATGGCCTGGAAGCACTGACCACATTGGAAAATTCTCCGGAGTACACGCCCTATACTCTGATTTTCATGGACTGCCAGATGCCTGAAATGGACGGTTATGAAACCACCCGTCGAATCCGTCTGTCAAAAGCAGGTAAACGCTATGAGCAGATTCCGATTATTGCCATGACAGCCAATGCCATGAAAGGCGACAAAGAAAAATGTATCGCCGCCGGGATGAATGATTATTTGAGCAAACCCGTGGAAATACAGCAATTGGCGCTCATGTTGGACAAGTGGCAACCATCGTTCGAAACCAGCTCCGCTCACACTACAACGACAACCACCGCACCGAACGCAATCGAACCAGGAACCCTTGCCTCCGACCAAAGCTCCAACAAACGAGAGGTTTGGAACCGAAAGGAAATCCTAAATCGCATGGGTGGTAAAGAAGCCAGCCTGGGTCTATTGGTTAAAGTTTTTTTACAGGATGCGCCGATGCAATTCGAGTTGTTGGGACAAACCATACGCACAGAACAATTGCAAGAGGCCGGCGCAATAGTCCATACGATAAAAGGTTCCAGCGGTACGATTGGTGGACAAAAACTTCACTGGGTTGCCACCCATATGGACGCAGCTGCCAAACACAAAGACCTTGAGGAAATGAAACATTTATGGCCTCAATTTGAGGCGGAGGCGCAAAATTTATTGGACTGTTTACAGCAATGGCAACAATCTCAAATCACAGCGGAGCCAACCGAGAAACAACCGGCCATGGATACCCCATCGCTGACTCGACACTTGCAACAGTTACTCGCAGACCTACAAAACGGAGACTATATAGATCCGCAATCGGTATTGAGCTTATGCAACTCCCTAACCGAGCAGCAAGTACTCCTCAGACAATTATCCGATCAAATCAGCCTGTTTAATACCGAAAAGGCAGTAGAGATTCTAAGAAAAATCTCGACAGCGGCAAAGATTCCGCTGGATTTGGGCGATAGCAACGCCGCTTAGGCTTAGATACTTAGGCTTAGATAGTCAGAACCGGCAACCGGGCTTTGCGGTTAGAGCAGGAGCCCGGCAGCCGGAAGAACTCAATAACCGCCTTTGCGACGAGATTCCGGCAGACCGGCAATGCGTCCACCCTGCTTGCTGGGATCCTTAGGGAACAGATCATACACGTCTTTCTGGGCGATTTTTTCGTCCCACTTGGCAGACATGGCTTTAACAATGTTTCGAGTATTGGGCTGGTTTCCATTGTTGCTGAAAAACTCATCGCGCAAATAATTGATGAGATCCCAATGTTTTTGCGTCAGTTCCAGACCTTCCTGCTCTGCCATAAACGTGGCCAGATCTTCGGACCAATCTTCCGCTTCCTCCAGATATCCCCCGGCATTGGTGGCGATGGTTTTACCATTGAACTCCAGTGACATATTTACCTCCTTCAATTTAACTTAAAGATTATCGGAACTGTCTTAAGGACAGATCCTTTGCTTTTACCCAAAGGGTTATGGAGACACTCAATCGTCGTCTCCCAAATTACGAATATCTTTATGGGGTATAAATATACCGCACCCCATGGCCAAATACGGCCCGAGGCCGTTTTGCTGCAGTATGATGGACTCTTTGAGCTCCAGTTCTGCCAACATCAGACTGCGGGCATTTAGAAGCGCACCGGGTGTGCGCAAAGAATTCTGCGTACCACACAGCATTTTCTTTGGCTTGATGTTCATCTCATTTAGCTGCGTTTTAACCCGCATTAAAAAGTCCATTTCACTGTCTTGAGCGTCACAAACGATATAGCGGGAAAACAAAGTGGTGAGATCGCTAAGCGGTTTCAAACTGGCCGATTTGACTTGCAAGGAGTTGTGGGCGATATCAAGTGTTTTGCCACACAATGCTTTGGTCGCTTCTATTCGATGTTTGGGTATGCGCACAATCATCTTGGTGCGTCGTGAAGGGTAAAGTACGTCATCGGGATTTTCCGGGCGTATCCAACCGTTGCTGCTGGCAGCTACGTGAATAGTGTGCAGCGCTGCCTGCGCTTCTTCTTTAAACCAGGGCAAGTACTGCTGGATAGCTTGGGACAGCTCATAGGCATGATCAACCGGCAGACTGCGGCAGGCGATGGAAAAAACCAAATCCACCACATCGTCCGGCACACTCACTTCGACTTCAGGTTTTTCCTCTTCCCAAAACATTCGAATTATTCCTATTCAGCTGCTTTCACTTCACTGATCCGGTAGAGAAGCCCAAATGGCTTCTCGATCTACCCACCAATCCTCTTGCACCATCACATCCACGACGTTACGCAAGCGGGGAAGGAATTTTGCCGGGTCATTCAATTCCAACTTTTCAATCCAGTAATCAAACTGTTCCTGGGTATTCACATCGCTATGGCGTCGCGCCACACCACCCAGCATATTATTGGTAAAAAAGGACAGGTTCTCATGAGATTTACCCTTGGCACGCACATCCACCACGTATTTGGCCACAGCAGCAGCTACGGCAGCACCGTCGGAGTCCGCGGGCGTTTCATCTACGATATGATTTAACATATTCACCGTAATATCCGGGTTAATGGGAAAGGTTACCGCCAACCATACCCCCTGCCCCAATGCAGCCAGCGAATCGGGCTGATCCGCTTGGAACATCACATCACAACACTGTACCGCACCGTCCCACTCAGCCAAAGCAGCATAGGTATCAAAAGCCTCTCGCGCAATCTCAAAAGCTTCCTCGCCTCTTTCCAGGTCTACCAGAATGCCGCCGCACTGTAGCTGTAATTGTGCCCGTTGCAACTGGTTTTCCTGACTTTCACTCTGCGGCAGATTTTTTACCTGCTGGAGCAAATCCGCCAGGCGCGCCTTGAGTTTTTCCAGGGACACTGCCGCATCATCAGCACTGTCAGCATCAATCAAACCGTCATTGGAATCCAAAAACTTCATAGTGACCCTTTATCGTAAACTTCTTAAAATAACTTTATGGCGAACGCTCGATACCTAAAAATCATCTTCCGTTTTGATCTTCTTCGGATCAAACATGGAATATACACCGGAAAATGCACCTTCAATTCGGTCCTCCCAGTTGGCGGGGGTATCCGGATAATTGGGCTTGATATCAATTTTCAAGTGGACTTCGCCCTGTGCTCTTTGTTGCACGATTTCTAACAATTGTTCGAAGGATTCCAAATCCGGATTCTGAATCAAAACTTCACTGAGATATAACATATCGGTCTCCTAAGACCTTGCGTTTGTTCCTGATCAATACCTATGTCATATTTGGGCTGAAACACAAAGAATCAATACCGCTTCCTTGGATTCGATCGTAAAACCTGGCCCTGAACATCAAGCGTTTATTATCCGGGTCATCAGTAAAACAACTTCGTGTGTGCAAAATGTTGTTTGACAACAAACCCTGCCCGGCCTGCAGTCGCACCTGAAACTTAAACGGTGAGTCCTCCCGCAGTATTTGCTCAAGGGCACGGACTGCCTGGCGGGTGGCTTCATCCTCTTTCCATTCGATAGAGCGTGTGCGCGCCGTGTAACGCATGTGCAGATCGCCGGATTCGCTAATGGAAAAAACCGGCCCGGTCTGTCGTGGCCGGATTTCCACACCATTTTGCACATTAGCCGGGATACTCATGGCATCCTCCTGCATTAATGCCACAATATAATCGGGATTCATATCACGTAACAGTAAGTAGGCCATCTCCGGGTCCATTAACTCATTGATCCCACCTTCCTGAGCCGGTTGAACACAATGCAACACCATACCCCGGATCCACTGCTGCGGCGCATTATAGTAACCGTCAGTATGCCAGTTGATGGCGTGATTACTGTACGGAATATATTCAGCATGAGTACCTCCGGGCATTACCTGTAGCGCGGAGATACCATCATTATCGGAACATAAATTATGGTCCAGGCGTTGTAAACCAAAGCGGGCGCAGAAATGCCGCACCGAGTCCTTGTTGATATCCTGTTGTTTTTCGCAACTATATACAGCCATATTGGTTTTTCGACAAAGCTCCAACAAGGCTTGTTTTTCCAAGGATTTGGGACTTATAAAGTCCTTCAAAGGCACAATGAGCTCAGCAACGTTGCGGGGATAGGCCTGCAGCTTCTCCTCACGCCATTGCCGGTACAAGGCCTGATGATCAGGGTGGAACGGACTGCGATGGCAACCGTAAGACTTTTTTTGCAAGGCTTTCATAAACTTAAACAGGCTATTTTATAGAAAAAATCACATTCTCGGTCTTTAAAGTTCTACGTTCCATCCGATACAGCATCGGATGGTCCTTTTGAGTTTAGCAAATTACCATATTAATATGTTGTAATGTAATTGCAAAACTGCTATTAATAACCACGCATTTAGTACAGGTGGTACTATGGCGACAAATCCGATGACTCACAACATCGCATAAGGGATAGACCACCCCTTTTAGACGCTAATAGAAGAGCCTGGAATTAAGGTTAATTAATGAACAACACAATTACACAAGCGGTTTGTAAACAGCTTGTTAAACATGAAGTGATATTGCGCAAAAAGCGAGCTTTTAATCCTTAATATCACTTTAGAGATAGAACGGTGCGAGACCTTCTAACCCTTATGGTCTCTTTGCACATCGAGGTGTCTCTCTTAAAATCAAGAGAATTTGCGGCTCGACTGTAAGCGACCGACAACAGACATTTTTGGATCCGGCGCAGCATGCCGGAATACGATTACCGGTACGTAACCGACGTACCACTTGAAATGAATCTGAATTCATAACGAGGAGAAATGGGCAATGGCACAAACACCGAAGAACCCGGAAAAACATCACACTTACTTACCCAAGGAAAAAACTTCCAGTAAACCGTTTCATAACACCCCCATGCTGGATGAGCTGGAATCAGGCCCATGGCCAAGTTTTGTTACCGGCCTCAAGCGTATCGCCAATGACAACAACATGATGATTGACCTGCTGGGTCAGCTGGAACACTCCTACAAGACCCGACTGGGTTACTGGAAAGGTGGCACGGTGAGTGTGTTCGGTTACGGTGGTGGCATCATCCCCCGCTTCACCGAACTGATGGGCGACGATGGCAAAGCCATGTTCCCCGAATCCAAAGAATTCCATACCCTGCGTATTCAACCTCCCGCAGGTAACCATTACTCTACCGGCATGCTGCGTCAGCTGTCTGAATCCTGGAACAAATACGGTTCCGGTCTGATCGCCTTCCATGGCCAAACCGGCAACATTATGTTCATTGGAACCACCACTGCCAACACCCAGCACTTCTTTGATGAAATCAATGACTACGGCTGGGACTTAGGCGGTGCCGGTCCTTGTGTTCGTACCGGTATGTCTTGTATTGGTGCCGCTCGTTGCGAACAGTCTTGCGCCAATGAGCAAAAGATCCATCGTCTGTTGGTCAATAACTTCCTCGACGATATGCACCGCCCCGCATTACCTTACAAATTCAAATTCAAAGTTTCCGGTTGTCCCAATGACTGCATGAACTCCATCCAACGCTCTGACTTTTCCGTGATCGGAACCTGGCGCGATGACATGCAAGTGGATCAAGCTGAAGTGAAAAAATTTGTTGCTGAAAAAGGCCGCAAATATGTAATCGACAGTGTGATTAACAACTGCCCCACCAATGCGCTGTCTCTCAACGATGATGACACTCTGGATGTGGACAACCGCAACTGCGTACGTTGTATGCACTGCCTCAACGTTATGAACAAAGCTCTGTCTCCAGGTAATGACAAAGGCGTCACCATTCTGGTGGGCGGTAAACGTACTCTGAAAATCGGTGACACCATGGGCACCGTGGTGATTCCTTTCATGAAATTGGAAACCGAAGAGGATTACGAAGGCCTGGTTGAGTTGGCTGAAGAAATGATCGATTTTTGGGCGGAAAATGCACTGGAACACGAGCGAGTAGGTGAAACCATCGACCGTATCGGCCTGGTGAACTTCCTCGAAGGTCTGGATCTGGATATCGATCCCAACATGATCAACAACCCACGCATCAGTAACTATGTGCGTATGGACAAGTGGGACGAAGAAGCCGAGAAATGGAAAGAACGTAAAGCAGCCGGTTAAAACCTCAAACGAGATAACACGCTGCGCCCCGCCCTTCCGGGCGGGGACAAACAAATAAGACATTTAACCTTGGAGGTTTAAATACAATGAGCGAAAAGGCGCAACCACGTCACCCCATTGAAAGCGGGGTTCCAGATGCGTTCCAATACATGCATCCCATTTTTATCAAGAACTACGGCAATTGGGCCTACCATGACCGCCCCCGTCCCGGCGTACTGCGCCACGTGGCGAAAAGCGGCGACCAAGTATGGTCCATTCGTGTGGGTACACAACGACAATTAGGCCCCTACGAAATCAATCTGCTGTGTGACATTATTGATCAATACGCCGATGGTTATGTTCGCTTCACCATTCGCAGTAACATGGAAATCATGGTTACTGAAGAAGCCAAAGTGGAGCCTTTGATCCAAGCCCTGACCGATGCCGGCTATCCCATTGGGGGCACCGGAAACTCAGTGACTATGATCTCCCACACTCAAGGCTGGTTACACTGCGATATTCCGGGTACCGATGCTTCCGGCGTGGTGAAATCTTTGATGGATGAACTGTACGACGAATTCGTTAATGAGCGCATGCCCAATCGCGTCCACATCACCACTTCCTGCTGCCAAATCAACTGCGGTGGTCAAGGTGATATCGCCATCAATGTACAACACACCAAACCACCGAAAATCAATCATGACCTGGTGGCTAACGTGTGTGAACGTCCCTCCGTTGTGGCCCGTTGCCCGGTCGCGGCTATTCGCCCCGCCATGGTTAACGGCAAACCCAGCCTGGAAGTGGATGAGAAAAAATGTATCTGTTGCGGCGCTTGTTTTCCTCCCTGCCCACCCATGCAGATCAACGATCCGGACCACACCAAATTGGCCATCTGGGTTGGCGGCAAGCACTCCAATGCCCGTTCCAAACCTATGTTCCACAAATTGGTTGCCGCCGGCATCCCCAACAATCCACCGCGCTGGCCCGAAGCGGCTGAAATCGTTAAAACCATCCTGCGCGTTTACAAAGAAGACGCCAAGGATTGGGAACGTGTGGGTGACTGGGTCGAACGTATCGGTTGGCCGCGTTTCTTCGAACTGACTGAACTGCCGTTCACCAAGTTCCACGTTGATAACTGGCGCGGTGCGCGTAACTCTCTGAACGCGTCTACTCACATTCGTTTCTAAGGGTTAAGGTTTAAGGAGAGTATCGTGAAATTAAGCGTAATGGTAAATGAAGGGCCGTATACACATGAGGCCTCTGACACCGCTTACCAGTTCACCAAAACCGCGTTGGAAAAAGGGCACGAGATTTTTCGCGTGTTCTTTTACCACGACGGCGTCAACAACGGCACCCGGCTCACCACTCCACCTCAAGACGATCGCAATATCGTCAAACTGTGGAGCGAGCTGGCTGCAGCGCACGAACTGGATCTGGTGGTTTGTGTTGCCGCGGCTCAACGCCGTGGTATTGCCGATGCCGATGAGGCAAAACGTAATGGTAAGGATGCTGACAACATTGCCGAAGGTTTTCGAATCTCCGGTTTGGGTCAGCTGATTGAAGCCGGCATCCAGAGCGACCGCCTGGTTGTGTTTGGGGATTGAGGAGGCCGACAATGTCAGATATAAAGAAATTTCTGTATGTAAACCGCAAAGCACCCTACGGAACCGTGTATGCCCTGGAATCTCTGGAAGTAGTACTGATTGGTGCCGCTTTTGAACAGGACGTGGCTCTGGCTTTCGTAGATGACGGCGTATTTCAGCTCATGAAAGGACAGGACACTGCAGGTATTGGCGTGAAAAATTTTTCACCCACATACAAAGCGCTGGGTGACTATGACGTCAACAAAATTTACGTCGAAAAAGAATCCCTGGAAGCACGTGGTTTAACCATTGATGATTTAATGCCCCTGAAGTACGAAGACGAAGACGACGACTGGGCTGAAAAAGACTCTATCCGAGTCGTAACAGCACAGGAACTGGTGGATATTATGGACCAGCAAGACGTAGTCTTAAGCTTCTAAACGAGGAACTGACACAATGGCAATGTTACACACGGTGAATAAATCACCCACTGATAAAAACTCCCTGGAATCGTGCATCCGTCTAGCTAAGGCCGGCAGCAGTGTATTGCTGATCGAAGACGGCGTGTATGGTGCTATTAAGGGAGGCTCTAAAGCTGACATGGTCAGCAACGCCATGCAGAATTTGTCTTTTTATGTTCTGGGACCGGATATCAGGGCCCGGGGTGTTGCAGAAGACAAACTGCTGGATGGCATAAAAGTCGTGGATTATGCTGGTTTCGTGGATTTGGTTACCGAACACGATACCACCCAGTCCTGGCTGTAATCCAAGAACGGAACCCGGACAACTGAGCTTCTATAAGATATTGGCGCAACAAGAACGCTTTCTCTATGGAGCCGGTCCACGGATTGTAAACATAAGCTTTATACTTAAGATACAGGAGAAACGACATGGCTCTAGATGTTGGTGGTAAATCAATCGAAACTGATGAAGAAGGTTACTTGCTTAACCGTGACGAATGGACAGATGACGTCGCCAAGGCTCTGGCCGTGGGCGAAGGTCTGGACATGACGGAAAACCACTGGGAAGTGGTAAACTTCCTGCGTGAGTATTACGAAGAGTACCAAATTGCACCGGCTGTTCGCGTATTAACCAAAGCGATCGGTAAAAAGCTGGGTAAAGACAAAGGTAACAGCAAATATTTATACGAATTGTTCCCTTACGGTCCGGCCAAGCAAGCCTGTAAAATTGCCGGCCTGCCCAAACCAACCGGTTGTGTATAACCACACCGGTTGCATGTAACATTTTGTATAGCACTAAATGTAACAGCACGTTACGTGTGACAACATAGCAACATCACCGGGCAGGTCACTGGCCTGCCCGGCACAATAAATATAAGGCTGCAACTATGACTCTAACCGTGGTTTTTGCTGTACTTTTTTATATAGCAACAGCATTGCTGGTAGCGGGTGTTATTCGCAAGATTTTTATTTATGCAAAAACACCGGCACCGCTGAAAATCCCAACGACTCCGGCACCGTTGACCAAAGGCGGTGTGGCTTGGCGTTTATTCAAAGAAGTCACGGTATTTCAAAGCCTGTTCAAAGCCAATAAATGGATCTGGATTTTCGGCTGGATGTTTCATATGGGCCTGTTCCTGGTCCTGCTGCGCCACTTGCGTTACTTTACTGAGCCCGTCTGGTTTTGGGTGGACTGGCTGCAACCCTTTGGGAAATACGCAGCATTCGCCATGATCGCCGGTTTAGCCGGGTTATGGGCGCGACGTTTCCTGGTGGACCGAATTCGATATATTTCAGCTCCGTCAGATCATCTAATGCTGCTACTGTTGTTGTGCATTGGTATCAGCGGTGCCTTCATGACCTTCTTGTCCAGTGTGGACGTGGTCAGCCTGAAAGCGTTTGCGCTGGGCTTGATGTACTTTGATTTACAACCTATCCCGGACAGCGGTGTACTATTACTGCATCTAGCGCTGGTTGCCGTATTAATGATGATTTTTCCAATCAGCAAATTGTTGCACGCGCCCGGCTTGTTTTTCTCCCCCACTCGTAATCAGGTGGATAACCCACGCGAACACAGACATACCCAGGGCTGGACGGCCAAATAAGGCCGGTATTTCAGGGTACGTAGATGCGGGTAAATAGAGACAAAATGCTCAGAACACTTAGTAAAACCAGAACAATAGAAACAACATTTACAGGAATCAAGGCATAGGCTATGGCGGACATCGAAGTTCCAAAACTGAGAGAATTCCCGGTAATACCGGTCATCGTTGAAGGCGCGATGGCGCACAGCAAACCTTTTGTGGCCAAACCCGACCATCAGGCAAGTGTAGGCTTTCCCGGTGAGCTGGTAGACAACTGGCAGGAAGTGGCCGTCAATAAACTGGGTGAGTTGGTACAAAACTCCCGTGCCCTGCAAGTTTTTCTGGACACCTGCGTGAAATGCGGTGCCTGTACGGATAAATGTCATTATTTCCTGGGCAGCCAGGATCCAAACAATATGCCGGTGGCACGGCAGGATCTGTTACGCAAAGTGTACCGACGTTACTTCACCTTTGCCGGCAAATATTTCCCCAAACTAGTGGGTGCCCTGGATTTTACCGAAGAAGTCCGCGACCTCTGGTACAGCTATTTCCATCAATGTTCCCAATGCCGTCGCTGCTCCGTATTCTGCCCCTACGGCATTGACACGGCGGAAATCTCCATGGCCGGCCGCGAAATCCTCGATGCCATTGGAGTCGGCCAGAAATACAGCAACGAAATTATCGGTAAACTGCACAAAATTGGGAACAACCTGGGACTGCCCGAACCCGCACTGGTGGATACACTGGAAGGTTTGGAAGAAGACCTGGAAGACGATACCGGACATAAAATTCGCGTGCCTGTGGATCAAAAAGGTGCCGATGTACTGTTGATTACTCCTTCAGCCGATTTCTTTGCCGAACCGCATATTGACGGACTCATGGGCTACGCCAAGGTCTTTCACCAGGCCGGTATCAGTTGGACCTTAAGCTCCTATGCCTCGGAAGCTGCCAACTTCTCCATGTTTATCGGCAGCGGCGACAATTTGAAAAAAGTCGCCATGCGTATACGTGAAGCCGCACTGGATTTAGGCGTCAAGCGTATTGTGGTGGGTGAATGTGGCCATGCCTGGCGTGTTGCCTACAGTTTCTGGAATACCCTGATCGGTCCGTTTGATTTTCTGGACCGTAGCTACCCGGTACCGCAGCACATCTGCGAGTTTACCTACGATTTACTGCAAAAAGGCGCTTTCAAACTGGATAAGGAAGCTAACGACCATCGCAGAATCACTTTTCATGATTCCTGTAACGTCGCTCGAGCTTCCCGCATGGGCAATATGCCCGGCGGACAGTTTATTATTCCCCGCGCCCTGCTCAAAGCCAGTGCCAATCACTTTTTCGATATGGCACCGGAAACCATACACGAAAACACCTTCTGTTGCGGTGGCGGTGGTGGTTTATTGACTGACGATTTAATGGAATTGCGAGTTAAAGGTGCCCTACCCCGTATGGAGGCTCTGAGCCAAGTGGTTCAAGACCATGATGTAAATACGCTGGTGGCCATCTGCGCTATTTGTAAGACGCAGTTCGCCAAAGTTCTGCCCTATTACAAACATCCAATGGATATGATCACCAGCCTGCACCATGTGGTGGGTGATGCCATTGTTTTGGGTGGCAACGATTGAGTTTTGGGTGGCAACGACTGAGCGAAATACAAACTAGGTAATACAGTTTTAGTTCACAAGAGTGGACCGGTAACAAGAATTGGGTTTTTTAAAACATTTTGGGATGCGTAGCGAATTTTAGGAGAGTGAATCATGGCAACCCCGGCAGATAAAGTAGATAGAAAAGGTCATACCTTTCGTCGTTTTAAAGATCACGACGAGTCACCCGCAGCTTTTAAAGAGCAAATCTTTGAAGCCGACCACAGCTATAAATGCCCCACGTATGTACACCAGACACCTCCCTGTCAGGGTAGCTGTCCAGCCGGTGAGGACATTCGCGGCTGGTTGAACGTGGTTCGCGGCATGGAAAAACCTTCCGGTGATATGAGCTGGCAGGAATATGCATTTCGCCGTTCCACCCATGCCAACCCGTTTCCCGCCATCATGGGCCGAGTGTGCCCCGCTCCGTGTGAAGACGGCTGTAACCGCAATGAAGTGGAAGACCATGTGGGTATCAACGCCGTAGAACAGTTCATTGGTGACCATGCTCTGGAACAGGGCTTCGAATTTAAGGCCGGTGCCGAAACCGGAAAAAGCGTAGGCATCATCGGTGGCGGTCCTTGCGGTTTAGCGGCGGCGTACCAATTACGCCGCATGGGTCATGCCTGTACTGTTTATGACGACCACGAAGAACTGGGCGGCATGATGATGTACGGCATTCCCGGTTATCGTACTCCCCGAAATGTGTTGGGTGGCGAAATCAAGCGCATTACCGACATGGGCGTGGAAGTGGTATTGAAGACCCGTGTAGGCACCGATATCAGCCTGGAAGAACTGGAGAAAAAACATGACGCCGTACTGTTTGCCATTGGCGCACAATCCGGCCGTGCTCTGCCCGTACCCGGCGGCGATGCTCCCAACTGCGTTACCGGTGTGGCGTTCCTGTCCGCGTTCAACCAAGGTCGCCTGCAAGCTGTGAGCGGCAACGTAGTGGTTATCGGGGGTGGTGATACCTCCATCGACGTGGTCTCCGTCGCTCGCCGTCTGGGCAACATCAGCAACATCGCCGAAAAAGACCGTCCGGAAAACATCGTCCTGGGCCACACGGCACATGACGTTGTGGACATCGCCTCAAAAGAAGGCGCTGACGTTACTTTGATCTCACGTCAACCCATAGACAATATGACAGCGGCACAGCATGAGATCGACGACGCCACCCGCGAAGGGGTGAAGATTTTCGGTGCATTGAACCCGGTGGAAGTTATTCTGGATGAAAACGGCCGAGCCAAAGCCCTGCGCGTTGCCAAACTGACTTACGAAAATGGTAAAGCGGAAGTGGTTCCCGGCTCCGAATACGATATTGAAGCGAACCTGGTTGTATCCGCCATCGGCCAAACCGGTGACTTTACCGGCCTGGACGGCTTTGGCAACGACCGAGGTCTTATTGACGCGGACAAACACTATCAAATCCCCAGCAAACCCGGTTTTTTTGCTGCCGGTGACATTATTCGTCCCCACTTGCTGACCACTGTTATCGGTCAAGGCGCCATTGTGGCGGATACTATTGATCATTACTTCAAAAACCAGGAACTGGGTAACCGTCCTAAGGTTGACGTACACCATTTCAATCTACTGGACAAGCTGCGCGAAACCGGCCTGCAACCTGTAGACTATAAAGCGGCCGGCGACGCCAAAATCCGTGGTATCGACCGAGGCCTGCGCGGCACCAGCGACGACGACTACGCGATTCACAACTTCGAAGACCGTTCCAAACACCAGATCATTCCTTCCACGGAACTGTTCCTGGGACACTTCGACAAAGAACTGCGCAACCGACGTGTGGAAACCGTTCCCGACGCTAAAGAAGTTCTTGGCCATTTCGAAGAGCGTGTGGCCGGTCTTTCTGAAGAACAAACGGTAGCCGAAGCCAAACGCTGCATGAGCTGTGGCATGTGTTTCGAGTGTGACAACTGTGTCATTTTCTGTCCGCAGGATGCGGTATACCGCGTTAAGAAAGACAAATCCACCACCGGTCGCTATGTAGACACCTATTACGACCGTTGCATCGGTTGCCACATTTGTGCTGATGTATGTCCTACCGGTTATATCAAAATGGGACTGGGTGAGTAAGTTACAAACCATTACAGGAACACATGTGGTGAGTATGAAAAGACACAACAAAAAAGAAAACGACAACCAAGCAAATACGGTACGGTCAGGCAAACGCATGGCCGTGGTTTGTTTGTTTTTGGCTACCCTGTTTTCACTCGCTGCCGTGGCGGATACCCCCATGCCTGAGATACCCAAAGGCAAGGGTGATAAATGTATGGATGACACCGATGTCATGCGCAAAAGCCATATGGACAAGTTGTTGCACAAACGCGACCGTACCATGTACCAGGGCATTCGCACTGAACAATTCAGTTTGAAACAGTGTATTTCCTGCCATGTGGTTGTAGGACAAGACCAAAAACCGGTCAGTGCCGCCAGCCCAAAACACTTTTGCCGGGTGTGCCATGATTACGCCTCCGTAAAAATTGATTGTTTCGAATGCCATGCGTCCAAGCCGCGACCGCAAGCCGCCGCTTTGTC
Organism: Gammaproteobacteria bacterium; assembly: GCA_029882975.1. NCBI lineage: Bacteria > Pseudomonadati > Pseudomonadota > Gammaproteobacteria > Gammaproteobacteria bacterium. The sequence goes on along the minus strand of JAOUJW010000006.1, from coordinate 100,342 downwards.
CGTACCGGCCATGCCGGCAGCTCCGACGAGATCTGATGAAACATCCAATAACACCAGCGCAACAGGTGGCAGTCTATGAACGATGATCGCAACAAAATAGACACCTATCGACGAAAATTTCTGGGTCAGGGCGCCGCCCTGGCGGGTACGATAACCCTGGCACCCGGCGTGCTGTTGCACAACATTGCCAACGCCAAACCCAAAGACCAAGCTGTAGACAACAAAGTCCGTTGGGGCTTTTTAATCGACGCCAATAAATGCGCCGCCAATTGCAACGCCTGTGTCACGGCCTGCAGTGAGGAAAACGGCTTGACCGGTTTTAACCGACCGGAGACCGATGCCCAGTGGATTCGTAAAGTCACCGTTAAAGACCGCAGCACCGGTCACACCACCCATTTACCCATGATGTGCCAACACTGCGCCAATCCACCCTGCGTGGATGTATGTCCTACGGGTGCGTCATTCCAGCGCGCAGACGGAATTTGTCTGGTAGACAAACACATATGCATCGGCTGCCGTTATTGTATGATGGCCTGTCCCTACAAGGCTCGGTCTTTTGTTCACGAGACCCTGACCGATCAGGTACCGGGCGTTCCGCGAGGCAAAGGCACGGTAGAAAGTTGCACCCTGTGCGTCCATCGTGTCGATCGTGGAGATATACCTGCCTGCGCCGAAGCCTGCACCGGTGAGGAAAAAGGCGCTATTTTGTTCGGCAATCTCAATGACCCGAACAGTGAAATCGCCCAGCGGGTTGCCAAAGAAGCCAGCACCCAAGTACGCGGCGATCTGGGTTTGGACCCGGGTGTGCGTTACCAGGGCTTATAGAACGAACCCCGGCTGTTGCCGGGGATAAACAGATACTCAGAAACCGTTCAGCAGCGAGCACAGCTCAAAGATACAGCGAGACCAAATATGGGGAAGAAAATAACATTACGGGCCATTGACGGAAACAGTGCGGGTTATTATTTACTCATGGGCGTGCTCGGCGCACTCATCGCCCTGGGACTGGGATCCGCCTATTACATGGAACACCAAGGTCATCATGTCACCGGTATGACTAACCAAATTGTCTGGGGTATGCCTCATGTGTTTGCCGTATTCCTGATCGTAGCGGCATCCGGTGCTTTGAACGTTGCCTCCATCGCTTCAGTATTCGGCAAAAGCCTTTACAAACCGCTGGCGCCCTTGTCCGGCCTGTTAGCCATGAGCTTGCTCATTGGCGGATTGATTGTTCTGGTACTGGACTTAGGGCGCCCTGATCGCTTGATCGTGGCCATGACCTACTACAACTTTAAGTCCATCTTCGCCTGGAACATTTTCCTCTACAACGGCTTTCTGTTGATTGTAGGCGTGTATTTGTGGATGATGTTGGAAAAACGCTTCAACAAATACAGCTCCTCCGTGGGTGTGGTAGCCTTTGTCTGGCGTCTCATTCTCACCACCGGTACCGGCTCCATTTTTGGATTTCTGGTATCTCGACAGTTTTACGATGCTGCCATCATGGCCCCCCTGTTTATTCTTATGTCTTTCGCTTTCGGCCTGGCGATATTTAATATCGTGTTGGCCACAGCCTATACGGGCACTCAACGTCCCTTAGGCGGTACCTTGATAGAGCGCCTGCGTAAACTACTGGGATTATTCGTGCTGTCGGTACTGTTTTTTGTGGCCATTTTTCATTTAACCAATTTATACGCCACCGAACACCACAGCGTTGAAAAATTCATATTGAACGGTGACAATGTTTACACGGCTCTGTTCTGGCTGGGTTACGGTCTGGTGGGCACTGTGCTGCCACTGGCCCTGTGTTATGCCAGGGGTTTTGCCCGCTCCCTCACCGCTTTGGTCTCAGCCTCCGTGCTGGTGATTGCCGGTGGCTTAAGCCAAATGTATGTAATCATCATTGGTGGCCAGGCATTTCCCTTACAATTATTTCCCGGCAAAGACGTTTCCAGTAGTTTTTATGACGGTGTTGTTAATCAATACAGCCCCAGCCTGCCGGAAATTGCTCTGGGAGTGGGAGGCGCGGCCCTGGCGCTGGCCATGGTAGGATTTGCCGTAAAGGCGTTAGGCTTTTTACCACAGAGCCTGGCCGACGCCGATGTGGACACTCACCATAAGCCCGCTCCTGAATCCGAAGCGGCAGCCTAAAGCCGGTTTGCGGTCGCTTGGCGGCCGCAATTTCTAGAGTCTTTAGCGAGTAAAAAGCCCTCAGCACATGAAGACCCTGGCCGCATGAATCATCTGCTCATCTCTGCAGCACATAAATCTTCCGGCAAAACCACTCTTAGTATCGGTTTGTGTCGCGCCTTAAGCAATCGCAAGCTAAAAGTTCAAGCATTTAAAAAAGGCCCGGATTACATCGATCCCATGTGGCTGGGCATGGCAACCGGACGCCCTTGCTATAACCTGGATTTCAACACCATGAGCAGCGCCGAACAAAGGACCTTGTTCGCCCAAAGCGGTCGGGATGCGGATATATGCCTTATCGAAGGGAACAAAGGCTTGTATGACGGTGTAGATCTTTATGGCAGCAACAGCAATGCCGCATTGGCTAAATTACTCCGCTCGCCCGTCATCATTGTAATTGACACTCAGGGCATGACCCGGGGAGTCGCGCCCCTGGTGCTGGGATACCAGAATTTTGACCCTCTGGTGAACATTGCCGGAGTCATTCTCAACAAAGTCGGCGGCAGCCGCCACGAATCCAAGTTGCGAAATGTCTTGGAACACTACACTTCGGTACCGGTCCTTGGTGCGGTCCATAGAAACACCGAACTAACCCTATTGGAGCGTCATTTAGGCCTGATACCCAGCAACGAGTTGGCTGCAGCTGAACAACACATTGACACCACAGGGCGTATTATCGCCGAACAGGTGAACTTGGACACAGTTTTGGAACTGGCTCAAACAGCCCCGTCTATAACAGTCAATACCAACGAAACTCAACAGAGTTCACCCCAAAAAACATACCCTGTTCGAATCGGTATCGCCAAGGATGCGGCCTTCGGGTTTTACTATCCGGATGACCTGCGGGCGTTCGAAGCCTTGGGCGCCCGATTACTGCCCTTCAGCCCATTAAAAGACTCAAAACTACCTCCGGTGGACGGGTTATTTCTGGGAGGGGGGTTCCCAGAGACGCATATGGATATGCTCCAACACAATGATGCCATGCGAACAAGCATCAAAGAAGCCATTGAGGCAGGACTACCGGTCTATGCCGAATGTGGTGGTCTGATGTATTTATGCCGTCAACTTCATTGGGAAAATAAAACCTGCTCCATGGTGGGAGCCCTCTGCGCTGACACGGTGCTGGAACAAAAACCGCAAGGCCGCGGCTATGTGCGCCTCAAGGAGACCCACAAACACCCCTGGCCAAAACTACCGCGGGCCGAAAATGAGATTGCTGCACACGAATTTCACTATTCCAAACTGATCAATCTGGACCCCAATCTGGAATTCGCTTATGAAATGCAACGAGGTACGGGCATCAACGGCAGCAATGATGGTATTATTTATAAAAATGTACTGGCATGTTACACCCATCAACGCAATAGCAATAAACACCCGTGGGTGGAACGTTTTTTACAATTTGTAACCGCACAAACAGCACCACAATCCAGGAAATAAATCATGATCACAATCAGCCCAGAAGCCGCCGCACAAATTCGTCTATCCGCAGAACGCACCGCCAGCGAGTCCTTACCCATGCGCATCGCTGCCAAAGTGGCGGTAGATGAAAGTATTGAATACGGTTTGGGTTTTGACGAAAAAAACGACGATGACCTGAGTTTCACTGTGGAAGGTATTAATATCATCATTGCCAAATCCAGTGCTGAGCTGCTTCACGGTGCCCATCTGCATTTTGTGGATCTGGAAGATGGCACGCAAAATTTTATTTTTCAAAACCCAAATGACCCCAACTACAAACCGCCAAAAGAGGACTGATTCCGTGATCAGTACCTCATACCCCCATCACTAAGGCCGTTTTGCTCTGGCGGGGTATGACAAAGCTGACAGTGGCACCGCCATCAGCATTGTTCACCGCCCAAATTCTACCTTGATGGGCTTCAATGATGCGTTTGCTGATACTCAATCCCAATCCAGTGCCTTTTTGTTTATCACTTTCATTATTACTCTGGGAAAATTCATCAAATATGGATCGAAGTGCCTCCGGAGGTATACCCTGTCCCTGGTCTTTAACATAGACCATCAGCATGGCCGCAGTAGACAACTTATCATCACAACCGATTTCTATGGTTCCACCACGAGGGCTGAATTTGATTGCATTGGATAACAAATTTGTTACCACTTGAGCAATATGGGACGCATCACACAGTACCACAGTATCACTCATGGGAGTACAATCAATATCTATTTTTAAGCCCCACTCCTCCAGTCGCACCCACTGTTCCTTGACGCAGGAATCCAACACCGACTTGATATCAACCATATTGAACTCCATTTGCATTTTACCGGATTCCAGCTTTGCCAGATCCAGTAAATTGTTCAACAAGGACAACAAACGTTCCCCACTGTTTTTAATTTGGGAGAAATATTGGTGAATTTTTTCAGCAGGGGCTTTACCCGCCTTGGCCAGGCCAAAATTAGCAAAACTCAGTATGCCATGCATAGGAGTGCGTAACTCATGGGACATACTGGCAAGAAAAGCGGATTTGGCCTTATTCGCCCGTTCTGCCTCTTCCTTTGCGGCTAATAGCTGGGAGGTACGCTCTCCCACTTGTTGTTCCAGCAGATCGTTATGACGTAATAATTTCAATTCCGAATGTATCCGTTGTAACGAATTGGCGAACACGCTACACACAGAGTACAAATACTCTGTCTCTTCGGGAGCCAATTCAGAATAGGAACGACGATAAACTGCAATGTATCCCAGGGACTCTTGGCCGTAGGCTATGCGCAAAAATCTCACCCCCGCATCGGCGTGGAGCAAACAAACATCATCAAAAGATTCCTCCAACAAATCCAGATTCTGCTCCAACAGGTCGCTCAAGTACCTGGTTTCCTTCGAACTCATACCCTCCACCGCAGCGATCTTGATCTCCTTACGATGTTCATCAAACAAAAAAATGCAACACCTGGCCATTATTGTTAAAAATGTTTGTGATACCAGCAATGCAGCTATATTTTGGGCCAAATCCTCTTGCGTATTTCTTTCCTGGGAAACTTTCAATACATCAGTCAAACCATTGCGATAGCGCATTTCCTTTCGTAACTCAATCTCTGCTGTTTTACGTGTGGTGATATCACTATAAATACCAATAATTCCGACCAATTCTCCTGCATTGTCGGTCAACGGAATTTGGCTCATATCAAGCCATCTTGAACCACCATCCGCTGCCGGAAATAACTGTTCCAGATGCAATCTGGGTTCTCTGCACTGCAAAACCAGTTGTTCGTCTAAACTAGGCCAATTCACATCAGCTTCGTTTAAACCGGCAAGTTCATTAGAGGACTGCAACCCCATATCACGTGCAAACACTTCATTACAGCCTAAATAGGTCCCCTGCAAATCTTTCCAGTATATTCTGTCAGGGATAGTGTTTAACACCAGCTCCAAGAATCGCCTCGACTCAGCCAACTCTCGCATGGAATCCTTGTTCCGGGTTATATTTTTCATCACCCCAACATTCGTCAGCAAAACCCCACTGTCCGACAAGCTCATAATCCCCCGGTCGTGAAACCACAAATATTCTCCACTCCTGGCCCGAAAGCGATACTCAATGTCAAACAACAAATCGCCTTTTTGAGCCCTTTCGAACTCCCTCTTCACTGCGGTAAGATCGTCAGGATGGACCCGATTTAGCCAACTGGGGTCATCATCTCCCATTTCCTCCGAGGTATAACCCAATATCTGCGTATATGCACCCGACCAACGGATTTTTTGTGCCGGTACATCGTGTTCGTAAGTCAGTTCACCCAATGCATAAATCAAGTTTTCGTAATTCTTCTGCGTCGCTTGTCGTTGTTGTTCCGCTCGAGCTCGTTCCGCAGACTCAAGCTGTAATTGTTTCAAATATTCCCTTTCACTCAAGTCACGCATTAACACTACACCACACTTCTCTCCGTCTACTTCAATGCGACACAGGCTGATTTCAACCGGAATACGATCACCATTTGCTTTGACAGCAAAAATCATATCGGAGGTAATATAAGTGTGATTTTCCTGACTATTCAATAGAAAACCCATAAGGTCTGCTGGATATGCAGCCTCGCCCGGAAATAGCACTTGCAGCGGTTTCCCAAGAAGCTCCCCTGTCGAAAAGGTAAAAGTATTTTCTGCGGTGAGGTTGTTTTGAATAATAAAACCATAATTATCGACTATAAATATAGAATCGGGCACAGCCTCGAGTATTTTCTCCTTAGTCGATACTGCTTCTTTTAAAGAACCAATGGCTTCGTCCAGTGTCGCCTGTATATAATCGTTCTCTATACCCAAACGATTAATTTCGACTATCCGCTTAGCGGTCTTACGGGAAAAACTGACCAATACCAGGCCATACATGATTACCACGGCGGCGATGGTAAACAAATGCACATTTTCCGTTTTGCCGACCCAAACTAACCATACAACGAACACCGGGCCTATATATGCCACAAACCCACGCCAATACGCCATATTGGACATTACTACGAGCATGCTAATGCCAATTTGCACAAGACACACTAAAAATAGCTCAGAAACAATCGAATCGGTTTCACTAATAAACAGGCTGCTACCCCAGACAAACCCCAACATCATTTGTGAAACCAAGTAAAGTGCCTCGGAATGCTTCAGTCGAACAGGGAGGATATTCCTGGCATTAGTTTCTAAAAGATAAACAAAACCATAAATAGCAGTGAAGCCATACAACCACAGAAACGGAAACGGTAGACCATAAAAATAGTTCAAAAACACACACAGCAGCAAACCGGCCAGCCAACCCAAAAGCCTGTCCCTGGGAGACTCACTCAAAATAGAAAATAGAATATTTCTTTGAAGAACATCTGGATCACGCAACAGTGAATCCGGACCGGAACTCATGTCTTTCCCACGGTTGGATGTTTCAACAAAACTTTGAAACGCAATCGACCGTAGCCCTCACGTTGATTTTCCGGCTGGATTTTTCCCTGGTGTGCAGCCATGATCTCCCTGGATATGGGTAACCCCAGGCCGGCACCTGTTTCCGCAGCGCGGGTTGTACTTTGATCAAACGCCAACTCTACCTTGGCAAGCAGGGAAAGGTTACCGCGCTCCCGATCAAACATTCCGGCATGCAGGCACCTTATCCCATCGTACTGCACGCTCAAACTTTTTCTCCTTGATACTTCACCACTTTCCATTTCGGAGATTCACTCTCCCAATCAATCCTTGAATTGATTCATTACTTTCAGAACGTCATCCAAACTATCATTAAACACTTTAACCAACTCCGGATCAAAAAACGAACCCGACTCACTGTTGATATAATCTATAGCCTTTTGCAGCGGCCAGGCATTTTTATACGGTCGTTCTATTGTCAGCGCATCAAATACATCTGCAAGTATTACTATTCTGGCGTTTATCGGAATATTTTCACCCACTAATCCACTGGGGTAGCCGCTACCGTCGTACTTTTCGTGATGGCCCAAAGCTATTTCTTTTGCAGTACACATCAAGGGACTGCTATGAACCCCAAGTATTTTTGCGCCGATTTCACAATGCGTTTTCATGATTTCCCATTCTTCTGCTGTCAGTTTACCCGGTTTCAATAGTATATTGTCCGGGATACCCAACTTTCCGACATCATGCATAGGCGCTGCTTGCTGTAGTATATCTTGCTCTCTTTCACCAAACCCAATCCCTCTACCTAACAGTTTGGAATACCAGCCAACTCTCACAGTGTGTGAGGCCGTGTCCATATCCCGATACTCCGCCGCAAACCCCAGACTTAGCAGTGCCTCTTGTTGGCTTTGCGCCAACTCCTGTGTTCTCGCGATAATCTTGTCTTCCAAACTTCGGTTCATCCATGCCAATTCTTTTTTGGACAGGTACAATTCCAGCAAATTATTTACCCGGCAGAGTATTTCTTCGTTATTAAACGGCTTAAGCAAAAAATCCGCGGCACCACCCTGCAAAGCTCGAATCTTAATTTGCTCATCATTTGCCGCTGTTAAAATCAACACCGGTGGTGTTTGGTCTTTACCAATCTCCCGAAACTTTTCCATTACGTCAAAACCGTCGTAGTTGGGCATATTTATGTCCAACAGCACAATGTCGTAGTTATTGCTTCTGTACAACTCCACTCCTTCGACCGAGTTTATTGTACCGGTTACATTGTTCATATCACTCATACTGAAAACTTCTTCCAGGATTGCGACATTTACAGGTTCGTCATCAATGACGAGAATATTGGAATTTCTTATTTGTTCACGCATACCCTTTCAATCCCTACCGGCTCATCTTATAACACTGAAGACAACTGCGAAACCAAGTTTCTATACCGCAATTCCAGTTCGTTTCCTTGCTGATACATTTTCCGAGTATTTGTTTCAGTCACATCAACAATGCTCTTGAGAGAATGTTCCTGCTCTTCTGTCAATTCCAGCGTCAACAACGCCTTCTCAATGTGCTGACCAATTGTAGAGAAGCCATTAACTACACCATTTTGTTGGCTCCTGTGTATACTTTCTATTTTCTGAATTTCGTTTTGAGCAACTTTCAACGCATTGGCTAACGCCAATTGCTTTCGGTCCAATTCCTGTTCGGTGCTAATAGCTGACAATCGGGCATCTATCCCGTCCAGCAACACTATAAGATGATCACGCAGCCTACCTGCTTTCTCCTCATCATCCGGGACATTTCTCAGCAGCATGGTTGCCACCTTACCGTTAAACACGGTCACCTTTCCCGCATGATATATCCTACCTTTGGACTCCAATTGTTCCAACACTTCAAGTTCCAGAGGGCGTTCTATCCCGTCATTGAACACCACTATTTTTTCATTTCCATCTTTGATAATAAGACTGACAGACACACCATACTGATCAATGTGTTCCAGCGCCTTTAACGCAAGCGACTTGGCATCCGGACAGGAAAAACTTTCCTGCAGAAAATGCACAATCAATCCCAATTCCGACGCGCTACTGATGGCAATCATTGTGGTTTGCATTGCAACGCTCTTTTCGTCTCGCAGGCGAGACTTATCCGAGTATTGCGCCAGCGCCAGATTAACCTTGGCTTTTAGTTCTTCTTCATTAAAGGGTTTAGTAATGTAATCATCTCCGCCGGCCTCATACCCGGCTAGTCGTTCCTCAGGAGTCGCCAGAGCAGATACAAACAGAATAGGTATATCCCGATGCGTCTCCCGCAATATCTTACAGGTTTCAAGACCGTTGAGTTCCGGCATGTTGACATCAAGTAAAATCAGATTGGGTTCCCGATTTTTAACCAACTCGAGACATTCTGACCCGTTGGTTACACATTTGAATTCCACGTCATCTTCCTCGAAGATTTCTTCCAGTATCATCCTATTTGTAGGTTCATCGTCAACTCCAAGGATATACGTACCGGGATTCATAATGTTGTTCCTTAATCAAGATTCCATCAGGTTAACCGATATTAATAACGGATTCAGCGCAGAGTTTTTGAGTCGTTTTTAAGAAACACCATTACCCAATTTGTAGAATAAAGAGACACAAATGGGAGGCACTGATTTTTGTTGCGATTGGGGTAAAAACAAGCGAATTTTGTTACGGATTTGTTAAAAAATGCTAATCAAAACCAAGAGTATAAAATTCCGTTTAATGGCTCTGTTTTTTGTGCTGGTCATACTACCGGGAACTTTCGGCGCGACCATCAGTTATCATTACGCCACAAGCGCACTGAAAAAAGAAATCATTGACAGCTTGAAAACAATTGCTCAAAGTAATCTCCGTTCTGTAAAAAACCAGATCAGTGAACGAAAAGAACATGCGTTCCTGTTAAGCAAAACCCCATCTCTTGTTACCTTTTTTGAAACTCTACATAGAACGAAAAGTAAAACCGATGAAATACTCCCCTCATCTCTTAAAAACTATTTAACCGCACATACCAAATACGGTAGTTTTAACGGCCTGTTTCTTATCGATTCCCGTGGAAACATTATTCATTCAAATTTACAGGACGGCAATACCTCGACAAATCTTTTGACTGGAAAATATAGAGATTCCGAACTCGCAAAAGCCTATCGACTTTCCACGGACAACGAAAAACCGTATGTTTCTTCATTTGCGCTATACCCCCCATCCAATAAAGTGTCTGCATTTGTAGTAGCACCGGTGTTCAATCCAACAGGACAACATATTGGATCAGTTGGCATACAAATCAACGCCAACTCAATTTACGAAGCCACCCTACAACTTGGGCTTGGCCAAAGCGGCGAAGTTATTTTCACTGCTCAGGACAAACACCATGCGGTTTTTCTGAGCAAACTTAAACAGGACTTGGAAGCCAAATTCCAAAAAATCTCCTTTGGCTCTCATTCCGGACTTCCTATTCAGCTGGCTGCCAGCGGTGAGTCCGGGTCCGGTATTCATGAAGATTACCGCGGCAACACCGTCATCGCCCATTGGAAATATATACCGGAAACAGGTTGGGGTATCGTCGTGAAAATAGATGAAGACGAAGCCATGGCTCCTGTGCGCACCTTGACCCTGTGGTACCTGTTATTAGCAGTAATCAGTATTGTTCTAATGTTTCTTTCCCTAAGGTATGCATCCAATACGTTAGTAAGCCCAATACAAAGATTAATCGATACTACTCGACAAATGTCATCAGGAAATTCTCTGATTCGTGCTTGTGCACATCCGCATGATTCCAGTGAAATTACCGAACTTTGCGTTAGCTTTAATGAGTTCTGCGATAACAGGGACAGAGTAAATAGTGACATCGAAGCTGCTCAGAAAAAATTGGATATGATAATCTCTTATGCTTCCCAAGGCATCATTACCATAGACGAAAACCACAAAATCATTCTATTTAACAGCGAATGTGAGAAGTTATTTGGGTATACCGCCGAAGAAGTAATGGGTAAAGACCTGAATGTTTTAGTACCGCACATGTTTAAAGCCGGCCACAAATTGCGGGTAGATCGTTTTTTACAACAGGAAGAGCGCGTTCTCAAATCCGATCTGCGCGATGTGAAAGTCATGGGACTGAAGAAAAATGGCTACAGCTTCCCTATAGAAGCATCTATTTCGAAAATTAAAGTTGCTAACAAATGGATTATTACCGCATTCATAACCGATATTACTGAGCGAATTCAGGCTAGAGATCAGCTGATTCAATCGAAAAATGATGCTGTACGCGCAAATCATGCGAAATCTGCGTTCCTGGCCAACATGTCCCATGAGTTACGCACCCCATTACACGGCATATTAAGCTTTGCAAAATTTGGAATGAAAAAGTCCGGTAATATGACAGCCGAGAAAAGCACGTCTTACTTTGAACAGATTCATTCCAGTGGCAATCGCTTATTGTATTTGTTGAACGACATATTGGACTTAGCGAAACTTGAGGCCGGGAAAATGGAACTGCGTTTTACTAAGCAATCCTTGACTTCCATAATTGAAACCGCAGTCAAGGAACAAGAGAGCTTAGTAAACGAGAAGAATATGCGGATTCACTTAGACAATGTACTGGTGGACAGCAGTGCAGAAATTGATACACAGCGCATAACCCAGGTTGTTGCTAACCTGCTTTCCAATGCCGTCAAGTTCAACGATAACGGAGGACTCATCACCATCACGCTCACCAAAGTAATGTCGCACAATGCCTCTTACTTTTGTTTCAGCATTAAAGATGAGGGAGCCGGGATCCCTGAGGATGAGTTGGAACATATTTTTGGAAAGTTCAACCAAAGCATGAACACTGTTTCCGGGGTGCACGGCACAGGCTTGGGGTTGCCCATTTCCCGGGAAATTGTCAATGCTCACCATGGACGTATCTGGGCCGAAAACCATCCTGATGGGGGTGCTTGGTTTCGCTTCGAAATACCCGTTGAACAGCCCAAACCGGAACAGCTGCCCATATCACGCAATGCGTGAGGAGTCACGCCCGTCCCCTATGCTTAAAGCTCAGCTTAAGCGTCTACTTTTCAAGCTAATTTTGATATGATGCGCCTGCATTAGAAGAAAACGACTTCCTTAATTGATCCAATTTGGCGCTAATACAACACTCGTGTCTCACTGGCAGCTAAAACGAAAGTTAACAGAAAATCAGTTATTTGCTCCGCTTTTTGGCGTAGGGCTACTACTGCTGGTGTGCTTTTGTTTGAGTCTGGCCATATGGCTGTTCCCGGATTTACAAGCATGGCTCGCACCGCTGCTAATTCTCTGTATTTTTATGGGGTTTTTACTTTTGTACCGCACTCAAACCTGGATCAATCAGAGTTTGTTAAAGCCACTGGCAAACTTGAAACAATGGGCCTTAAATATGCGTGACGGAAATTTGTCCGCCCAAATCAGTATGCCGGAAAATGGCGAATTCGCCGGCTTAGCCCGCGACATCAATGATCTTGGTGAGTCTTTGCGTTCCTTGACGCGTGAGATGGACGAAAAAGTCCACTATCAGACCCGTCGCTTGCAACAAAAGTCCTATTCTTTGGAAATTCTGTACGATGTCGCGGCCAGCAGTAACACCGCACGGGATGTAAATGAATTGTTAGTACGATACCTGGAAACCATGGCAAACATACTGGACGCCCATGCCGCCACCGTACGCCTGATCAGCCAGGACAATCACCTAATGATGATAGGCAGCACCTCTTTAGACCCTGTCGACGATAAAGAAGTATCCGTACCTATCGAACGCTGTCTTTGCGCGCAAAACTATTCGGATGGCGTTATTATCTGTAAAAACAAACGGCAATTATGCGGTAATCTACTGTACAAATCCTTACCCTACGGCGCCCTGACCATCGCGATTGCAATTCCGCTGCAATACGGTAATCGCACACTGGGCTTGTATAATCTCTTTGTTGAAGACGAAGATGCCAGTAAAAACGAGGACATTATTAATATTCTTACCAACATTGGTCAGCACTTGAGCTTGGCGATAGAAAAAGCCCGCTTGGACGACGATACCCGCCGCCTTACCATTATGCAAGAACGTACCATGCTGGCTCACGAATTACACGACTCTCTCGCACAGACGCTGGCCAGCTTACGCTTTCGTGTCAGCCTTTTGAGTAAAAGTCTGCGTACAAATACCCTTGATAATGCCATGCAGGAAATTGATCAGCTTAAAAATGGCCTGGACGAGGCCAATAGCGAACTGCGTGAACTGGTATCACATTTCCGGGTACGAATGGATGAACGCGGGCTCATTCCCGCCACCGAGAATCTCGTTGAACGCTTTAAAAAAGAATGTGACATCGCCGTGTTTTTCCAAAATGAATGTCAAATTGTTAAACTTCCCCCCATGGTCGAGGTACACGTATTACACATTATCCAGGAATGCCTCACCAACATTCGTAAACACAGTCAGGCAAAAAATGTCAGAATTCTGGTTCGCTGCGACGAAGATGGACAGTTCCATGTCTTAATTGAAGACGATGGTCAAGGTATACAACTACGCAAACAAAGCGCCCAACCCGGCGAACATGTGGGGCTAACTATTATGGAAGAACGAGCTCAACGCATAGGCGGTAGTTTGTCAATAGAAAGTGAGCCGGGTGAAGGCACTCGCATCGAACTGGATTTCAATATATTAAAACCGCGCCTTAGTAAATCCACTGTGACGACACCCTCGTTTCCCAGTGCTCCACCGGATCCCTACGCTGATTCCCTGCCTAAAGATTCGAGCCAAGAGCAACCCAAATCATGAGAGTATTCTTGATTGATGACCACACATTGTTTCGCATGGGGCTGAAAGGGCTGCTGGAAAACAGTGGTATTGAGGTGATTGGGACCGCCAGCAATGGCCAGGAAGGCTTGAGCCGTTCAACGGAATTGCAAGCCGACGTCATCCTGTTGGATATGCGCCTACCGGATATGGATGGTTTGTCAGTATTGACCGAACTGCGTAACCGAGGAATAAGCGTCCCCATCGCCATACTCACTACCAGTGACGATGAAACCGACCTGGTTTCCTGTTTGCGCAGCGGTGCCCAAGGCTACTTACTCAAAGACATGGACCCGGAAGATTTGGTCGCCGCTTTACATAAAATTGTGGAAGGCGAATCTGTCATTGCCCCGCAACTGGCCGGCACTTTAGCCCGAGCCCTGCAAGACAAGCCAACTCCACAACCCGCAGATACGCCTTTGTCCGAACTAACGCCCAGAGAGCGGGAGATTATCAGTCATTTGGCGGAAGGCCAAAGCAACAAAGCCATCGCCCGGGATTTAGGCATTTCAGACGGAACCGTAAAGCTGCATGTAAAAGCCATTTTGCGAAAACTAGATGTCCGCTCCCGGGTGGAAGCCGCTGTCATCGCAGTGGAACAGGGGTTGGGCCGCAAGAAATGACGGGATATGGAAATGAAAACATTTAATCAACTTATAGAAGACTGCCTTGGGTTGGGCGTTAAAGAACTGTTCCCATGGGATTTAGAGGAGGAACTCAGTGCCCGCAACGACATTTTAATCATCGACATACGCGAACCCTATGAGTATGAAGCCATGCGAATACAAAACTCCATTAACGTACCCAGAGGCATATTGGAGGCGGCCTGCGAATACGATTATGAAGACACCGTACCGGAATTGGCCGTCGGTAGAGACCAAAACATTGTGGTGGTTTGTCGCTCCGGCAACCGCAGTGTACTGGCTTGTCACACCATGCAACTGATGGGTTTTCAAAACGTTCGCTCACTGAAAACCGGTCTGCGCGGCTGGAATGATTACGAACAACCCCTGATCAACGCTGAAGGCACTGATGTAGACATTGATTATGCAGATGAATATTTTGCCACCCGGCTCAAACCGGAACAAATGAAGCCATAAGATAGAACCCGAAAATCAATGCTTGACACCCGGGCTTCCAACCTCACGCGCCTTCCCATACAGTGACAGGGAGAAAACTGGAAATATTGGGAATATTTCCACGGTTTGCAACGATGCCCCAGTGACGATTTTATTCTCAATTAAGCCATTCACGGCTTGGATCTGAGGTTCACTAAAGGTAATCCGTAACATTTCACCCACTAATGAGTCTACCTGGCAGGGGTTGTGAGGATTTTGTGATTTTTTCCATTGTATCCTATAACCCTGAGCATAAATTCTTGTTTTAAAAGCTTTACCGATGACACAGCAAATGAGACAAATCCTCTTAATCGAAGATAACCCGGACATCTCGAATCTGGTCGCTCTACATTTACAGGATATGGGCAACAGCGTTGACACCTCGTTCAATGGAACCGAAGGGCTTAAGCGGGCTATCGCCAAACCCTACGACCTGATCATTCTGGACTTGATGTTGCCTGGCCTGGACGGTATAGAGATCTGTAAGCGACTGAGAAACCAGGAGAATTACACTCCAATTCTTATGCTCACTGCAAAAAGCACAGAGTTGGACCGGGTGTTGGGCCTGGAAATGGGCGCAGACGATTACCTCACCAAACCCTTTAGTGTCAGAGAATTGCTGGCCCGGGTTAAGGCCATTTTTCGACGAGTTGACGCCCTGCACATTGAAAAACCCAATCATATGGACACGCAAACCGTGAGTTTTGGTGAATTACACATCGATGCGGACAGACGTCTGGTTCAATTAAGCGACCGAATTGTGGAGTTAACAGCCAAAGAATTCGATTTACTCTGGCATTTCGCCAAACATCCGGGACAAGTGTTCAATCGTAACCAACTCCTGGACAGTGTATGGGGCTATGGGCATGACGGATACGAACATACGGTTAACTCCCATATCAACCGTTTGCGCGCCAAAATCGAGAGTAAACCGTCTGAACCCGGCTTTATTCTCACGGTGTGGGGCGTAGGATACAAATTTGCGGAACGCAGCGCCTAACTCCGGGACAGAGCACACATCCACCATGTTCTCTATATTCTCCACGCTTCAAAAAAAGCTATCACTCATCTTATTTGCAGTACTCACCATAGTAGGCTCGCTGGTGTTTTATCTGGTGCTGTACGCCACAGACATGTACCAACAGGAACTCAGCCAGAAACTCAATGCCACCCTGGCCCAACACATTGTAAGTGAAGACCTGTTAAATAAAGAAGGCGATATTAATCAGGAAGCCATGAAACAGATTATTCACATGCTCATGGTTATAAACCCCAGCATAGAAGTCTATGTACTGGATGCGACAGGTCAATTATTGGCTTTCTCCGCCCCGCAAGGTAAAGTCAAACTGAAACAAGTGGACTTAAAACCAATAAAAGCTTTTATAAAATCTCAGTTTCGCTATCCCTTTTTTGGCCAAGATCCGCGTAATCCAGAGCAGAATAAAATTTTCTCCGCAGCTCAAATCCCCCCCAGCGGAGAACCGGAAGGTTATGTCTACGTTATCCTGGCCAGCGAAGCCTACGAGAGCGTTGCCCACATGATTAAGGACAGTTATATTTTACGCTATAGCTTTGGAGCGCTGCTATTTAGTTTGGTTCTGGCACTTATATCCGGCCTGGTGCTATTAACACCTATTACCCGACGCCTAACCCGCCTCTCGCGAATCATGACGGCATTCTCTGACAATACACATTCACGTGGCAACAACCCACCCAATCGCTATCTTACCACTGGAAAACAAGACGAAATTGAGACTCTAGGCAAAAGCTTTAACGCTATGGCAGAGCGAATAGAAGCACAAATGTCACAACTAAAACAAAATGACGCCAAACGCCGTGAACTCATCGCCAATGTTTCCCACGACTTACGCACTCCCTTAACCTCGCTGCACGGTTACTTGGAAACCCTATTGCTTAAACAGGACCAACTGCCGGAACAGCAACGCATGGAATATTTACGCATTGCCACCGCGCACAGTGAAAGACTGAATCAACTTATTGCTGAACTATTTGAACTGGCCAAACTGGACTCCGTGGAAACCCTTCTAAACGTAGAACCTTTCTCATTGGCGGAACTGATTCAGGATGTGGTGTATAAATACAAACTTGCAGCGGATGAACGAGGCATCGAACTTCGTACTTTGTTTGGTGGTGAACTACCTTTTGTCTATGGCGATATTGCGTTGATACAAAGGGTATTGGAAAACCTGATTGATAACGCAATGCGCTACACCCCGAAACATGGAAAAATTACGGTGGCTCTCACCCCGGCTCAGGAAAACATTTCCGTTACCATATCCGATACCGGCTGCGGAATACCCGCAGAGGAATTGCCGCATATTTTTGATCGTTTTTACCGAATTCAAAAAAACCGCGAAAACGATGCCCAAGCCACCAAAAACAACAGCAGCAATACCGGCAATAATTACAATTCCGGCTTGGGTCTCGCCATCACCAAGCGTATTTTGGCCTTACATAACAGCCAAATCAAAGCCGCCAGCACATTGGAAAAAGGTACTTCATTTAGTTTTAAACTGGCGGCTTGCTCGGCAAACTAGACCGAACAAACCGATAAGATCACCGCTAAAATCAAGGCGCGTCCAAATCCCCATCATAGACGACCAATTCGGATTCAGCGCTCATGTTGCCTGACCCCGGTAATGCAACGGACATTACCATAAAACCCAAAGCCAAAAGTAACAGCACCACCGCCAGGATTGCAGATCTCTCTTTCATATCATTCATAACAATTCTCCTCAGTCTCACTGCAATATTTATCGGACTGGCGCTGAGTCGCTTTAAAAAAATTGACGCAGTTCACATAAAAATTGAATTGACTGAAAAATCAACAAAATAGTACCGCTAAAGCGATTCGCTCAGCTGCCGCCATTTGTAGTACACTCACCGCTTTTAGAAGGGGAAGCGAATTGTTAATCGTTCCGTTTTATAAAAAAATAGACTGGAAAAACCCACCGTTGATCACGCTTTTTTTGGTGATAACAAACTGCCTGGTTTTTTTGTTCATACAGAATAACGACGACGATCACTACGAATCCGCTGTACAATATTATGTGGACTCCGAACTGCCACAATTGGAGTTCCCGTTGTACTTGCAACACTTGGAAAATACCCTGCAACTAAAACTATTGAATAAATTTCGACCAGCCGTTAGCCAGGAAAACAAGCGCGCCTATCCCTATATCTACATTTCCATGGATCAAGATCCTGAATTTGCACAAAAAATATTCAAAAACACGTTATTTACAGAGGACCACCCCAACTACGCTCAATGGGTGTCCTTAAGACACCAGCTCAACATCCGGCTGCAAAAGGTGGTATGGAAAAACTATGGTTTAGTACCTTCACAACCCACAGCCACCACGCTGTTCAGCCATATGTTTTTACACGGCGATTTTGGACATCTGCTCGGTAATATGCTGTTTCTGTTTGTTTTGGGTTTTGTGGTGGAGTCCATTTTGGGTAAGGGCACATTCTTGGGATTGTATATGCTGGCCGGGCTGGCGTCAGGTACGCTGGATGTGCTGGTCAACCCCAACAGTTTGACAGTGTCCATCGGCGCCTCAGGTGCCATCGCCGGAATCATGGGAATGTATACAGTGCTCTTTGGGTTGCGAAAAATTAACTTTTTCTATTTTGCATTCGTCTATTTTGACTATGTAAAAGCACCGGCAATTATTCTGCTGCCCTTGTGGTTGGGGTTTGAAATTTACAACTACGCCTTCAGTGACACTAATGTGAATTATCTGGCGCATATCGGTGGTTTGGTCAGCGGGACGGTCCTTGCATTCATCGTAAAACGATACACGGACCTTACCAACGAGGCCTACATGGACGAATCGGAAAAAACAGCTTCTTTCTCACAACGTTTTGAAGAGGGCATGGATCAGCTAGGCAGTATGAAGTACGCCAAAGCACGGCAGATATTTCTAACACTCCACTCGGAAGAACCGAACAACATCCAAGTCCTGCAACAACTGTACAATATCAGCAAACACAACCCACCGGAAAATATGGAGTACCAACAATATGCTCAGCAAATATTTTTAAAATGTGACCCATCGCACGCCAACTTGGTACTGGACACATTTCGGGACTACGTAAAACGCAGCCGGAAGAATGTGCGCATCCCGCCGGATACTTTGTTGAAATTAGCCAAACTGTTTGTAAAATCCGACCAATTGGCGGAAGCGGAAATGATCGTTGCATCCCTGTTACAGCAGGCAATACAACAGAAAAAATCTTTAACCGGTTTGGCACAGACGGTACTAAATCTAACTTATGCCCTGCACAAAAAAGGTCAGTCGCAGAAATGTCGTCGCTACCTTACCGCTTTAATTACCCACTTTTCCGGCCAACCGGAAGCCACGGAAGCCAAAGTCCTGTTAGAGCGCATTAACTAATAACAACAACCTTCTATTTTGTTTGCTTCATTTGCATCACTGTATTTACCACTTTACTGTACTTGGAGATGTCTCCGGATTGAGGGTGGTTTTGATAGTGACTATTGAGGAAACTCAGTATTTTCATCGCCTGTTGCTCTTTTTCCAAGTCTTCACACAAAATTGCAGCGGCAAGCAAATACAACTGGGGAATCTGTATATGATTGGTAAAGCGGTTGTGAAAACCGTTGATGAGTGTCACCGCGGCCACAAAATCACGCTTTTCTCTGAGCACCGAAGCCAGTGCAAAATATTTATCCGGATCGCTGGGAAAAAAACTTTTATCCAAAACTGCACAACGTTTAAAAACTTCAGACGCCCGGGAATAATTGTTTGCCGCCAAAAGCATATTTATATACTCTCGTCCATGGCGAATCAGTTCCTGTTGGTCGCCGCTGTGTACCAGCAAATTGTGGTAAATATCGTGTAACTTGGGATCGCTGTTAATCTGGTTCAGTTCACCTCGAACACGGTTCAGGGCATCGGCCTGCCGCCCCTCCTTTATGAGAATACCAATTTCATTCATTATGCCGCTTTGGTTTGTCGTAGCGGTTGTTTTCTTTTGTTCCCCAAATTGTCGATCCACATCTAAATTTACCTGGTAATCCAATTCCTCATGATATTGAAAAATCACATACCCCATCATATGATACATAATCAACGTAAAATACATATATGTCGCAAACTGGATAAAGGTAAGGAAAGGCAGATTACTGGAAGCAATAATAGCATCCAAGGTGGCATAAGAAGCATTTACCAGCAGCAGAAAGACATACAGTATTATGTAAGGAAACCCGATTCTTTTAATCATGCCTAGCAACATCGCCGGGTTGACGGCGCTGAAAAAACTCTCTTCCACTGCCAATACCATCACGCTCGCCGGTAAAGTGAAAAGCACAAAGGCCAACATGAGAAAACCGCCCGGGCGCCCCATCAGAACCCCGGCAAAAGTTACAGCAAAACCCATTACAACGAAAACCAGAAATTGCTTAATGGGCAAAACCAAACCTTCGGTAAAAGTCGACAAACCCGCGTCCGGAGGATCAAATTTCCCTTGTGCCGTAGTCTCCAATACCAGCATGGAATAACGTAAAAAGCCTAGTGAAAACAGCAGCAAAAATAACAACCCAAATATAAATTGGGACAAGATGGAAATACCTACGGAGGCAATGACGATAAAGATTAACGTTTTGGCATTTGCGGGGTACAAAAAAAACTGAGGAATACATTTCCAAAACGGAGGAATAAAATTACCGGCGTGGACTTGGTCCAAACGCTCCTTACAAATGGGACATTGAGCCTCATTCAAGCGCAGATCTGTTTTTGCGCAACCTCCACAAAAGGCAACCTGACAGCTGTGACATTCCCACCGAGCCGATAGACTGGGATGATATTTACAGGAAATTTCTGGCATGAACGAATCCTATTCCAGGCGTCTACCGCAAACCACATACGCTTTTGATGTTAGTTGAATTTAAAAGTTTATTCCTATAAAACCATATTTACTTCTATGGAACAAGCTCGACTGTAAAAAAGACATACCTCGGAATCAACCGACGCTACATTGGTACAAAATTTCCCTGCAGTCGACTCTATCTACTACTCGCTCAGCCCGACCCTGATCGGAGCGACCACGGGACAAAACTCTCCCAAGCTGCTCGGCAAAATCACCGTAAAACGGGTCCCCTGCCCCTTAACACTCTCTACGGATATTTCTCCGCCCAACAATTCTGTCAACCGCCGGCATATGGATAATCCCAATCCCGTCCCGTTGTATTTTCTAGTCAGGGTATTGTCTTCCTGGACAAAGGGATCGAACATGCGCTGTATATTGCTTGAGTCCATTCCAATTCCGGTGTCGCTGATACACACGACAACACAGTTGATGCCATTTTTTGTCTGTTTTAGTAATTGAACGGTAATCGTCCCATTCTTCGTAAATTTACAGGCATTGCCTAATAGATTGATGAGTATTTGCCGCACCTTGGTCAGATCGGAATTCATTTCTACTGCCCCGGCACTATTTTCAATAAGCAGCCTATTATTGTTCTGCCGGGCCAGGGGAATAAAGGTGAATTCCAATTCTTCGAGCAATCCCTCCAGATCAAAATGCTCTAAATGGACTACCATTTTCCCTGCTTCAATTTTGGACAGATCCAGCAGTTCATTAATCAAACTCAGTAAATTTCTACCGGATCCGGCAATTTTTTGTAAATCCTCTGTGTAACCCTGGTCACCACGATCGACAGCCTGCTCCAACATAATTTCGCTATAACCGATGATGGCATTTAAAGGTGTCCGCAGTTCATGGGACATGGTAGCCAGAAAGTCGCTTTTAGCACGGTTTGCCGTTTTTGCTTCCTGTGCCGCTTCCCATAACCGCTGGTGTTGCTGGTTCATATTAATAACCATCAAATTAAAAAACTCTGCCAGATGACCAAATTCATCCTTCCGATCAGTATCCAAACACACATCGGTTTTTCCTGATGCAATGGATTCAGTGGCTTCCACTAAAGACTTCAGTGGTTTGTACAACCATTTGCGAATGGACACCACTAAAAAAATGGAAAAAACAACCAATACTGATAATACAAAAAACAGAATATCCTTTTTTTGCCGTAATAACTCTTTATGCTGCGGTTGATGGTATGAGGTAATGCTCACCAGTGAGTTTTCAAATTGATCCGTTCGATTACCGAAATCCAGCGTCCGAGTAAGAGACACAAACGTGTCAGTGGGAATGCGGGACTGTAGATGATAATTTGGAGCTTCGACCTCTATGGCAACAAACCCCAAATCTTCGGCAACCTTATTGATAATGTCGCCTTTGTCAATTTCACTCAGGTTGGTTTTATTGTACAAAACATTGGCGACCCGATGGTTTAAAGCATCAAGCTTATAAGAAAATATTTCCGAGTGATAGTTGTCCAAAGTAAAGAAAAGAATAATACTGCATATGAATACAATTGGAACAATAATCCAAATAATCTGCGCTGTAATGTTTACAGCAATACTTTGATGCCAACCGGTTTGACCAAACTCATACTTAGATTGAGCAAAAGGACTCATCTTAATCCCACAGCACGGAAAAACGCAATTACGGGGCAAAAAAGCACAATCCCGGAAATCAGCATGCCAAAAGCAAAAAACCAATTGAGAATCCAAAATTCCGGTGGCAGCAGAAAAAATGTCGTGGTGAAAGCGACGGCAATAAACAGGCGTTGGGCCCGCTCGGCATCAAATCCAATTCTGTAATCCTGTCGCGGCGGTTTGTCGAAGCTGGACATATCCTGCCCAAGCTTTTTTCGCACATTCGTCACCAGAATGTTCACACGCAGATTGCTTAGCCCCTCAAACAAAGCCATTACAATCAGAACATACGCTAAAAAATGAAACTCGGTGTACAGCAGCACCAACATGGAAGTTCCTACAATCATCCTGTAAGTGTGTTCAGACATTGGGAAGGTTCCATTAATCAGGCATACCAAAGGTATCGGCAAATGTGGCAGATTCTTTAACAGATCAGGTATGTGATCACATAGCAATCAAACAGTTATCCAGCCTCTCCTTGTGACGATTTAAATCTTCAGCACAACAACGGCCCTGTGACTAAATTGTGAAACTTCCGTGACGTCGCGGTGAGCCTTTATCTTCAATATCCCTGACTGATGTAGTTGCACCAACCCAATCTCTAAACAAGCATTCAAGGAGAGCACAAATGAAAAAAACCATAAAAACCAGCATGATTGGTTTATGTTTGGCAACCGGACTTAGCAGCTTTACCGCTCTGGCAGATTCTGAGTCCATGTATGCTGTCACTATCACCAACATTACTTCAGGGCAAACTATCACGCCAATCCTGGTAACCACTCACAAAAAAGCCGGTCAACTTTTCACACTCGGACAACCGGCCACAGCGGAACTGGTGGCTATTGCAGAAAGCGGCAATACCGCACCCCTACAGATGAAACTGGAATCCACCGGCATGTCCTACGATGCCGTTTCCACCGGAGGGCTTCTGGGTCCGGGTGAAAGTGTCACCGTCAATGTCAAAGCCATGGATGAATTTTCCCATATCAGCCTGGCAGGTATGCTGTTACCTACCAATGACGGGTTTATAGCGGTAAATGGAGTGAAAGCTTCCAAGTTCAAACGCATGACTTTACCCGCGTACGATGCCGGTTCGGAAATGAATGACGAGCTTTGCGCGAATATACCCGGCCCACATTGTGGTGGTAGTGCCTTGTCAGCGGAAGATGGTGAAGGTTTTGTACATATACACAGCGGTATACACGGACACGGGGATTTAATGGCCTCCAAATATGATTGGCGGAATCCAGCCATCATGGTCACTATTAAGCGAATGAAGTAAATAACAATAAAGATAAGTTCTTTAAGCGTTCATTTAAACGCTCCTTAAACACCGGCACTCAGGTGCCGGTTTCTTTTGAAATAGCCACACCTTAAAAAACAACATTAAAGACTTTATACTCAAAATGCCTGCGGCCCATGCTCCTACAGCAGCATGGGCCGCGGCCAATCACCAAGGGAACTCAATTACCGTACCCCTGGCCTCACTCGCTCATGCGTGATGAGATCGTTCCAAACTGTGCTCGATCTCACTATCGGGGATAGGATGCCGCCCCAATGCCGCGTCTATTTCGTATGGAAAAGTTCCACATTGATTGCGCTCGGAAGTACCACAGCTTTTGATCCTGAAAACATCATATAGCAAATCCCTGCCGACAATACCCGTCATCAACGGATACACCGCTATTAACATTAAATAGGCATACCAGGGTGAGCTTTGTCCGGAAAACAGGTATACACAGGGTACGCTCACAAATGCGACACCGATAACCACGCGGATGATACGATCCAACCACCCCAGGTTTTGTACAACTTCAAGATTTGCCATAGTGCGTCCTCCGCTAGTTAAACAAGAAAACAACTCCACCTATTCCAGAGTCATTCAACGGTTTCTAAAAGCCTAGCAGCAAAGACTTCATTATATTGGAATGGGTCTAATGAATTTTTGTATTCATGCATAAAGCCAATGAATTATTCCTTAGTAAAATAGTTGGTTTTTTGTTTGGATTGAAATGTTTAGCAATGCTGATTAATTCAATCTGGTGTGACTCAAGATTTGGTTATCAGGCGAGGTTTTTTCAGATATATGAAGCACATAGCGATCGCTAATTAAACTTTTTTAGTCTGGCAAGAATCACATTATGAAACAGGCATATTTGCTAAAAGAATGAGCAGAATTAGTACCAAAAACGATTTAATTATACCAACTCCAATGATTTGGATGGTACAACGGCAACGGTGTATTGATTCAAAGGCTCCGGTTTATGTAAACCATAGCCTTGCAGATAATCAATTTGCATGCGTTTAAGCTTGTACATAGTGACATTATCTTCCACAAACTCAGCTATGGTTTTTAAACCCATAACATGACCTATTTGATTGATGGACTCAACCATAGCGGTACTAATGGGATCGGCCAACATATCCTGCACAAAGCTACCATCAATTTTAAGAAACTCTACAGGAAGATTCTTAAGGTAGTTAAAGGAACTTAAACCGCTTCCAAAATCATCTAATGCAAAACGGAACCCCTGCTGTTTCAATTTGGACATCATTTCTTTTGCGCTGCTCAGATTGGCTACCGCGGCAGTTTCCGTGATCTCAAAACAAATGCTTGTCGGTTCTACCTCAAATTCAAGCTTTTTCTGAATGACGTAATCGTAAAAGCGCCCATCACATAGAGTCTGACCGGATAGATTAATCATCCACAAACATTGATGGTCTTGTTTCAAAGCACTAATCTTGGAAAAAGCGCTTGCCACCACCCAGCGATCGATATCCGGCATGAGATCGTAACGCTCCGCTGCGTGTAAAAAAGTCCGGGGCGGAATAAAATGGCCGTTTTCATCAATCATACGCAAAAGGATTTCTCTACAATCCGGATCGTCGTTGGAATGAGATGTCTTCTGAATCCTCTGGTAAAACAACTCAAAATCACCACTTTTTAAGGCCTGTTGGATTCTGGGCATCCACAACATTTCCGTACGGCGCGCGGCCAGCTCTACATCACCCGGCTGGTAAATGTGATAACGATTGCGTCCCAGGTCCTTGGCAACAAAACAGGCAGTATCAGCCGCACTTAGAATCTCCGCTATCCCACCACTGGCGGAACTCACTTCAACCAAACCGATACTGGCACCGATTTCAAAGGATTTGTCACCCCACACAAAACGATATTGTTTGACCGCCTTGCGCAATACTTCGATAATTTCCAACGCCTTTTTCAGGGGACAACGCAAAAACAGAATACCAAATTCATCACCGCCAAGGCGTGCCAGCGTATCCGTTTTGCGGATCTTTTCGTGGAGCAAGCCGGATATTTGTTTCAATAACTCGTCACCAGCCATGTGACCACAGGTATCATTGACCACCTTAAACAAATCCAAATCCATATACGCCAACACATGATGTTGCTCCGATTGGCGACACAGTTTGAGCGCCTGTTCCAATCGAGCCTCAAATTCACGTCGGTTGATCAACTGTGTTAAGGAATCGTGCGTAGCCTGAAACGCCAGGCGATCCGCCATACCGCGAACCGCTGTCAAATCCCGGAATACTAATACGGCGCCCGTAATACTGCGGTCAGGATCCATCATTGGTGCCGCGGTGTATTCTATGGCGTACTCATCTCCGTTCTCTTTTAGTAGTCGAATACGTTGGTTGCTGTTAACGATATGCGCTTCAACCATGGCTTTGACAACCGGGTTTTCCGCCGGTAATTCCGAATCCGATTCCGGTTTGATGCAAAACACTTGCAACAAAGCATTGCCCCAGGCTTGCTCCAAGGTCCAACCGGTCATATGTTCCGCCGCTTTATTCATAAACCGAATCAGGCCATTATCGTCTGTACTAATAACCCCCTCGCCAATGGAGTCCAACGTCACATGTGCTTGCTCTTTTTCGCGAAACAAACTGGCTTCAAATTTTACTGTACGTTTAACCACAAACACGGCGATGGCCCCGGCCAACAAAACAACCGCCACACTAATCCAGAAAAGCAATTCGCGCATTTTCTGATAGGTGTTGTTCACGTGTTGCAAGTTAAGCTGGTTCAGGTCGGTTTGTGCCTTCTCCAAGCGCTCCAACGCTAAAATCACTTCCTGTCTACTATTGACTGTGGCGCCAAACAATTGTTTTTTTGCATTCTCCAGATCTCCTGCCAGAACTTTCTCCAGCACCTGCTCTTCAAGGCGACTGACTTCTTCCGAATGCTTGATGATTTGTTCCACCAGTGCATTGTGTCGCGGCGGTAGACCCGAATTTTCCAGTGAATGGCGATATTGTTGAAATTGGTGTCGATGGCGCTTGTACTGAGACAGCTCCTGCTCGTGTGAGGATTCTTCTACGGATAGCAAACGATACAACTGACCCGCACTTTCATTTTCCGCGAGTCGCAAAGCACTGATCAAAGCCATACGCTCATTATGGGATGCATTGCCCTGGCGAAGATTCTCTTGGATGGAATCCATCCCGGTTAGACCGAGCAATTGTAAAACCAATATGAGTAGTAAGGTGGAGCCAAAACCCAGTATTAAGCGTTGCCTGATATCATTGGCTTTCATGAAAATATGCCTACTTTACAAATAGATAGGTGCTTTCCGCTTGCTATGAAGCAGAAACTCCCAGAGGCTATTATACCTGGAAAGAACGAGCGCTAATACCGCTGAATTTGGAAACGTACAGATTGCCTGGGGATATTTCCTACGCACTACTGAGAAAATAGCGCAGTCATACGCAAGCTATTAACATAGGGGAAGAGCAGGAATTACCCCTGCCCTTGAACCCCATGATCAGGATTTCGTAAAAGTGAGCTCGTCGTTGCGCGCGTCCACCACAACCGTATCCCCTGGCATAAACTCGCCCTGGAGGATTTTTTGCGCCAAGGGATTCTCCACTTGGGTTTGTATCGCCCGTTTCAGTGGACGAGCACCATAGACCGGATCAAAACCGCCCGATCCAATCAAGTCCATAGCGGCATCACTGAGTCGCAGTTTCATATCTCGACTCAAGAGGCGTTTGCTGAGATTAGCTACCTGGATGGCAGTAATAGCACGGATTTCACCCTGATCCAAAGGATGAAACACCACGGTTTCGTCGATTCGGTTAATAAACTCG
This sequence comes from Gammaproteobacteria bacterium, assembly GCA_029882975.1. Lineage (NCBI taxonomy): Bacteria > Pseudomonadati > Pseudomonadota > Gammaproteobacteria > Gammaproteobacteria bacterium. The sequence goes on along the minus strand of JAOUJW010000006.1, from coordinate 72,698 downwards.
GGACGAAAATGTGTCCCTACAATTTCCATCACCGCCGCTTTCATCGCCTCGTAATTTTGTTCACCGCTCATTTCCTGGATCACCTGTGAACCCAAGTTGGAGGTCATAACAATAACGGTATTACGAAAATTCACCGTTCGACCATGGCCGTCCGTCAGGCGTCCATCATCGAGCACCTGCAACAAAATATTGAACACATCCGAATGGGCTTTTTCCACCTCATCCAGCAATATAACCGAATAGGGTTTACGCCGTACCGCTTCGGTTAAGTAACCGCCTTCTTCATACCCCACATACCCGGGAGGAGCCCCGATTAGACGTGCCACCGAATGCTTTTCCATAAACTCGGACATATCTACTCGTACTATGGCGTCTTCGGTATCAAACAAAAACTCCGCTACGGCTTTGGTTAATTCGGTTTTACCAACACCGGTAGGCCCCAAAAACAGAAACGATCCGGTCGGCCGATTGGGATCGGATAGGCCGGCACGGGATCGGCGAATAGCATTACTCACAACCTTTAGCGCTTCGCTTTGGCCAATCACACGATTACCGATAACACTTTCCATTTGCAATAATTTTTCCCGCTCACCTTCCAGCATTTTAGAAACGGGGATACCTGTCCATTTGGAAACAATGTCCGCGATTTCCTCTTCGCTGACTTTGTTGCGTAATAATTTGGTTTCGTGCATTTCAGCCTGCGTGGCCATATCCAATTGTTTTTGCAACTCTGGAATACGCCCGTACTGCAATTCCGACATGCGCGCCAAGTCGCCTGCCCGTCGAGCCGTTTCCATTTGCATACGCGCCTCATCCAGAGCCTCTTTTAACTGTTGCGTCCCCTGCAGCGCCGCTTTTTCAGCCCGCCAGATTTCATCCAAATCGGCATATTCCCGCTCCAGGTTCTGAATCTGCTCTTCCAGATCCGCCAGACGTTTACGTGAAGCTTTATCTTCTTCCTGTTTTAAAGCTTCACGTTCAATTTTCAGCTGAATCATGCGCCGATCCAGTTTATCCATCTCTTGGGGTTTGGAATCGATTTCCATGCGAATCAAACTGGCTGCTTCATCTACCAGATCAATCGCTTTATCCGGCAGCTGTCGTTCGGTAATATACCGATAAGAAAGAGTGGCCGCAGCAACAATGGCCGGGTCGGTTATTTCAACACCGTGATGAACTTCGTACTTTTCTTTCAAACCACGCAAGATGGCGATGGTATCCTCTACCGAGGGCTCATCAACCTGTATTTTTTGAAAACGCCGTTCCAGGGCGGCGTCCTTTTCGACGTATTCTCGGTACTCATCCAAAGTGGTTGCACCCACACAATGCAATTCACCGCGAGCCAGAGCCGGTTTAAGCATATTGCCCGCATCCATGGCACCTTCGGCCTTACCCGCACCCACCATAGTGTGCAATTCATCAATAAACAGAATGATCTGCCCTTCCTGTTTGGCCAAGTCATTCAATACGGCTTTTAAGCGTTCTTCGAACTCGCCTCGAAACTTGGCGCCGGCAATCAATGCACCCAAATCCAAGGACAACAAGCGCTTGTTTTTCAGACCTTCCGGTACTTCGCCATTGACGATACGCTGAGCCAATCCTTCTGCAATCGCGGTCTTGCCCACACCCGGTTCGCCGATAAGCACCGGATTGTTTTTCGTACGTCGTTGCAACACTTGCACCGTGCGACGTATTTCATCATCCCTGCCGATGACCGGGTCCAGTTTACCCTGCTCGGCACGTTCGGTAAGATCGATGGTGAATTTTTCCAAGGCCTGACGTTGATCCTCTGCATTGGGATCATCCACTTTTTGCCCGCCGCGTACAGCTTCAATGGCAGCCTCAATATTTTCTTTGGTCGCACCGGCCTGTTTTAAAAATTCACCGATACGACCATTGTCTTCCAAGGCCGCCAACACAAACAATTCGCTGGAAATATACTGATCCTTGCGTTGCTGGGCCAGTTTATCCGTAATGTTCAACATTTTGATTAAATCATTGGAGATGTGCACGTCACCGGCCACACCATGCACCGTGGGAAGCTGTTCCATACTTTGGTCTAAATGGGAACGTAAGCCGTTAATATTGACACCGGCATTATTAAGCAAATGTCTCACGGTACTGCCTGCCTGGTCCAACATGGCAATCAGAACATGTACCGGTTCGATGTATTGGTGATCGCGTCCCACAGCGAGACTTTGAGCGTCCGCCAATACGCCTTGAAATTTACTGGTGAGTTTATCCATTCGCATAGTGCTAACCTTCTTTCATTTCCGCCGCAGGGTTGCGGCCAAGACCAACATCAGCACAATCGGAGACATCCGAGTTCCACACTACCACTGACGGTTGTCAGTCGGATTGATTCCAATCAGCTGCTAAGCGAAAAATGGGGATACTGACGCAGGGTTTCAAGCCACATCAAGTAGCGACAACACTATTGTCCCTATTTTCAATAAATTGGGCCAGTTGTTCCAAAAACACCTGCTGATGACTGTTGTCATCCAAATCCAGTGGCGCTCCGGTTTTTATTTTTACCCGGCTCCGCACCGGGATCGCCAACACGGTATGCCCCTGCCCCCTGATGCCATCCAAACGCACGGGAAACACGGGAGACTTACTCAACAGAGCCAGCTTTGCCACCCCGCCCTTGAGCCTTTTGCGCGGGTGGTGATCCAACTGAATGGTTCCATGGGGAAACAGTGCTACCACTTCGCCTTGTTGCAACACCCGCAGTGCCTGGCGAAATGCCAGTTCAGGTCGACCGGAACGTTCCACCGGAATACACCCGGCGGCGCGCAGCAACCAAGTCAAGCCAAACCGTTCGTATTGCTCCCTGGCGATTAAAAAGCGCAAGGGACGGGGACTGGCGGAAATTAATATGAGGGCATCCAGGCCCGATACATGGTTTGCCGCGACAATGGCGCCGCCTGTTTCCGGCAAAGGTAAGTTTGGCCCCTGAAAACGGTGATAATACCTGCAAAACAAACAGATTAAGCCAATTACACAATTCAACCAGGGCAGATTCCAATCCGCACTTTTATTCGCATCCAGGATTCGTAATAAGTGCCGAGTTCCAACCGCACCTAATATTCCGGCGACCAAACTCAAAGCCAACCACAGTGACACCGACGTTATCATAAATTACCGTAGTCAAAAGTGGATAGTTTATACCATAAACCGGCCTATTTTTTTTGTTTTTTGGATTTTCCTTTCTTACCTTTGCTGCCCTTACTTTTGTCATCTTCGCTGGTTTCCAAGGCCTCGAGCAATGCAGCAATAGCCTCGTTCCCTCGCCCTTTGGCCACCGACAAAGCAGTGGCGCCGGTTTTTGCGGCAAGCTTTGGATCAGCACCGCGGGCCAACAGCGCCTTGACGATATCGACATTGCCCTTGTAGGCAGCCTCCATTAAGGCGGTAAACTCGTTATTGTCCTTAGCGTTCACATCGGCTCCCGCTGCCAGCAACAAATCCACCGTACGTTGATTACCTACGGCGGCTGCAGCCATCAAACCGGTCCGACCTGACGCGGTTTTGGCATTCACATCCGCACCCTGGTCCAGCAATTCGCGCAATTGCTCCAGTTTGCCCTGACGAGCAGCGATCAGGACCTCTCGACTCTGCTGATTGGCATCCGGCGCCCCTGGTGCCGCCTGTGTGGCCATGCAGTACAGTAGCCCAATGCAGAACAGCCCCACAGTTCGGCGTATACCGGTTAGTCCTTTAAGCCTCACAACCATAATCCGTCCCAACATCTGAATTCTCTGTGACTTGTTGAATTTAAGATAAAAATTCCCTCAGCCACCATATCGGTCCAAAACCCTGAAATCTGAACCAAGCTATGGGGCGGGAAGCCGGTGTTTTTGTTAAACTTGGTTTTTTCCAACGGCGGAGCCTCTTTGGGACACCGCCACCCTGAGAATTCGTATCGAAAAATGAATAAGTTACCTGACAATATTGCAACGGTGGTCAGTGCTGCGTTAAACGAGGATATTGGCACAGGCGATGTGTCCGCCGCCTTGGTATCGCAACAAAACCCCGCTTCAGCACAGGTTATGTGCCGCGAAACTGCCGTGATCTGCGGCACCGCCTGGTTTGAGCAAAGCTTTTTCCTAATCGACAAGGAAACGCAGATTCAATGGCACGTTAATGATGGCGATCTCGTCAGCGCCGGACAAACCTTGTGCCATATCCAAGGAAACGCCAGGGCTCTGTTGAGTGCGGAACGCACCGCTTTGAATTTCTTGCAAACTCTGTCAGCCACAGCCACTGTCACCCACAAGTATGTCCAGGCAATAGCGGGTACTGCGTGTAAAATCCTGGATACACGCAAAACTATCCCCGGTCTACGCAGTGCGCAAAAATATGCCGTGCTTTGCGGCGGCGGATGCAATCACCGTATGGGACTGTATGACGCCATCCTCATCAAAGAAAACCACATTGTCGCAGCCGGCTCTATCACAGCCGCAATGCAAAAAGCCCGACAAACTTCCGCAAATTTGCTGTTGGAAGTGGAAATCGAACAATTGGAACAGATCCCCGAGGCGATTGCCGCCGGTGCACAACGCCTGTTATTGGACAATATGGATCCTGAGCAACTGCGCCAGGCCGTTGCCATCACCCACCGTTTGACCAATATGACGGAACATAAGGTTGAGTTAGAAGCCAGTGGCGGTGTACAGTTGCAACAACTCAGGGACTTGGCGCTAACAGGTGTAGACTACATTTCCGTCGGCGCCATAACCAAACATATCCATGCAGTGGACTTGTCCATGCGATTTGACTTTTCCTAAGAAAAGATTATATGCAGAAGGAATTCTGATTGATTTCAGAATTCACAACTTGGAGGAACTCGATGAATGTAAGATTGTGCTACCTGGCAGCGTGTGTTGTACTCATTCCATTTCTCAATGCCTGTTCAGATGGCAAAGATGCAGCGGAACAAAGTAGTGCACAAACCACCGCTCAGACTCCTGCCACTCAGGCCTTGATTTCCGCCAGCCCGACCCTTCCCACTAACGGCAAAGTGGTGAAAGCCATGCATGCCAGTGGCTACACCTATATGCAGGTGGAAAATGAAGGCAAACTGTTTTGGGTCGCCGCCAAAATGATGAATGTGCGCCGCAACGACTATGTCAGCTGGCAGGATCCATCGCTACAAAGAAACTTTAACAGCCCGACGCTGAGAAAAACCTTTGACGAAATATTGTTTGTGGCATCCGCCACGGTCGATAAATAAAAGCCTGTTTTCCGGCGGCATCGGCCCGTATAATGGCGCCCTGTTTTTAACTGTTACCTGTTTTTAACCGTCACCAATAGCGGAAACCCATGCGCACATCCAAACTACTTATTGCCACCGTAAAAGAGACTCCTTCGGACGCTGAGGTCATCAGCCATCAGCTCATGCTCAGAGCCGGCCTGATTCGCAAGCTGGCCTCCGGCCTGTATACCTGGCTCCCCATGGGACTGCGCATCCTGCGCAAGGTGGAAACCATCGTCCGCGAAGAAATGGACAATGCCGGCGCACAGGAAGTCCTCATGCCCTGCGTGCAACCGGCGGAACTGTGGCAGGAGTCAAGCCGGTGGGAACAATACGGCCCCGAATTGTTGCGCTTGAGCGATCGCCACGAACGGGACTTTTGTTTCGGTCCCACGCATGAGGAAATTATCACCGACCTGATCCGCAAAGAAATCCGTAGCTACAAACAACTGCCGGCGAATTTCTACCAGATCCAAACCAAATTCCGTGACGAGGTCCGTCCGCGCTTTGGGGTGATGCGTGCCCGTGAGTTTATTATGAAGGATGCCTATTCTTTTCATGTAGACCAGGAGTCTTTGCAACAAACCTACGATCTCATGTATCAGGCTTACAGTAATATTTTCAGCCGTATTGGCCTGGATTTTCGCGCCGTATTAGCGGATACAGGCAGTATCGGCGGCAATGCCTCCCACGAGTTCCATGTGCTGGCGGACTCCGGCGAAGATCAAATTGCGTTCAGTGACAGCGGTGATTACGCTGCCAATGTGGAGCTGGCTCAGGCTGTGTCCACAGAAGCTGCAGTTGCTGCTGCGACTGAATCCATGGAAGCGGTGGACACACCCAAACAACACAGTATTGAGGAAGTCAGTAACTTCTTAAAATTGCCGCCGCAACAAATATTGAAAACTCTGCTGGTACAAGCGGACGACACGATTGACGCAGAACTGGTGGCCCTATTGTTACGAGGGGACCATGAACTCAATGCGATCAAAGCCGCCAAATGCCCTGGCGTGGCCTCTCCACTCACGTTTGCCACAGATGTACAGATCCGTGCCGTCGTCAACTGCGATGCCGGCTCTATAGGCCCTATCTGTCTGGACATTCCCATCATTGCCGATTTGAGCACAGCCGCCATGTCCGACTTTGTTTGTGGCGCTAACGAGAACGGTAAGCATTTACGCGGTGTCAATTGGAACCGGGATGTGAAACTGCCAACACTAATGGACATCCGCAATGTGCAAGCGGGAGACCCCAGCCCTGACGGTAAAGGCCGGCTGGTGATCAAACGCGGAATTGAAGTAGGCCATATTTTCCAACTGGGCAAGAAATACAGCGAAGCCATGAATTGCAGCATTCAGGATGAACAGGGTAAATCCATAGTCACCACCATGGGTTGTTACGGTATTGGTGTCACTCGCGTGGTCGCGGCAGCTATAGAACAAAACCATGATGATAAAGGCATTATATGGCCAATGGCCATAGCCCCTTTCCAAGTGGTTCTGTTGCCCATGAATATGCACAAATCCCACCGGCTCAAGGAAGCGGCAGAACAACTGTACCAGCAACTTTGCGCCGCCGGTATTGAAGTGTTATTGGACGATCGAAAGGAACGCCCCGGTGTCATGTTTGCCGATATGGAGCTTATCGGTATTCCCCACCGCCTGGTGATGAGTGATCGAGGCCTGGATGCAGGAACCATTGAGTACCGCGCCCGCACTGATTCGGAAAATCAGGAACTGCTACTGGATGGCATTGTTACAAGCCTGAAAGAAAAAATGTTCAATATTTAACCATTTTACCCTTTATTTGCACTGGGAATTTGAGGTATGCTTTTAAGTCCGGCCGGGGCAACCGGTTTTACCCATTAACTTTTGAAAAAATTCGTATTTCAATATGTTAAGAACCAAAGTTTGGCGAATATTGATGATCTTGGCACTGTCTTGGATGCCATTGAATGCACCAATAGCGACCACCACCGGTGGAGTCGATCCCGAGTTGCGCCAAGCGCTCATGCGCGCCGTGAATGATTCCAGTAGCTTTAATGACCGCTTTCATGCGGAAGTCTGGCTGCTGGATATGTCCACCCGCTTGCAACGCTTTATAGAAGACGACCGAGAACGTATCAATTTACTGCGCAATATACACCAGGAAGCCACCCGAGCCGATTTGCCACCGGAGTTGGTCTTGGCTGTCATTGACACGGAAAGCGCGTTCAACCGCTGGGCCATTTCAGTGGTGGGAGCGCAAGGCTTAATGCAGGTCATGCCCTTTTGGCTTAAGGAAATCGGCCGCGAGGGAGACAACTTGTTTTCCGTCAAAACCAATTTACGCTTTGGCTGCACCATTCTGAAACACTATTTGGACAAAGAAAAGGGCGATCTGAGACGTGCCCTGGCCCGTTACAACGGTAGTATCGGCAAAGCCAAATATCCTAACAAAGTCTTTAAGAAACTGCGTACCCGCTGGTTTCGCCCCTGATTCTAATCAGCGTCCCAGTCTACTCCGGTAGGCGTTTCCGAAGTTCGCTTCCAATTGAAACAGCAAACCCGGCTCGGTGCGAAACCGGTCTTCGCGACGAAAACTTAATTGCGGCCCCACCGTCATATACAGCCAGTTTTTATAGATATTGTTCTTGTAGACCAGCTGGGTCACGTATTGGCTGTCCTGCACATTGGGCTTATCCGTTAACACGGCGCTGATTTGGAAATACAACATATTGCGATGTTCTGCGTTATAGATTCCAAGCGTTTGGGTAAGGCGGGTTTCGTCCAGGCGATTGCCCGACAGAAAATGAGTGGACACGCGTAGGAGACTTTTTTCAAACAACTGGTTGCGATATTCCAATAGCGTGGAAGCACGCCACCCTTCAGAATCAAACCAGGAAACCAGCTCCACAAAATTCAGCTCAGCCCGATCCAACTCCCATTTCACCCGTGCCCGCATACGCACAAAAGAATCCAAACTGGAACGTAATTTTACCCCAGCATCAATGTGCGTATTGATGCGATCGGTCATTTTCAGCAAGCGTCGCAATGAGGTGGAATAGTCATCACTGGCCGCCTCAGTAAAGGAACTGCTGCCCAATTCTTCCTCTTCAACATCAGCCTCATTGCGTATCAATAATTGCAGCTTTTTCCGGGTTTTCGGTAACTCCACCTTGGTGCGCACACTCGTATCAAAGACCACATCGCCGCCCTTTTTAAGAAACACGTCCTCCCGAAACCGAATATAACTGCCACTGGATTCTTCATAGATGGTTTCGTTGCTGAAAAACATGTCCAACTTACGACTGATCCATTCAACATTGTTGGAAATGAGTTCATGAGGAACATCCAAAATTTGCCCTATGGATACACTGACTTCCGTATCACTGTCGCCGCTATCGTCGACAGCGGCTTCACCGGGCAGGGGCTCATTGCGAACGGCACGATCGATTGATTCCTCCTTGTCCTGCGCCAGTACCACACCACAAATTAGCGGCAACAGAACCAGTAAGCACCAAAGCCGTGTTTTCAATCCTGTCTCCAATACTGCGGGTAAAACCAAGGCATAAACCGCCCATCGATGGCAACATGGTACCTATTCCTTGGATTGAACACCAGGCGGGGACGTGCCGGCTGCCATGGCCTCAACCCAGGACTCCAGTTCAATGGGTTCTACACCCAATTGCTTTAGTTTGTTGTTGGCCATTTTCAAACCGTCTCGGGTAGAAGCCAACTCCCACTCTTTGTCGATATAAGTCTGTAGCAAGCTGGAATATCGCAAATATTGGATAACATTACCGCCGATAGCCGCGAGCACTATCAGTGCTAAAAAAATAACCGCATCCAGGTGTAATTGAAATTTTTTCAACAGAGCTCTCCGATCAAACAGATCGTCCTTGCTATGCAGGATTTGGTCCTTTCCCTGACACACAGCAAAGTATGATTTGCCCCAAGAGATTGAATTTAAATGCCTTGTTGAATCAAGATCACATTTTGGGGATTTTTCTCCAAAGGAGTGGGCTACAACATTAAATATGTTGGTGCCAATGTCCGCTAATAGTTCGAATCCATTTTTAAGAAAAACCGGACAGGAACTATGCAACGCACTAAAATTTTCAACGCTTTACTGATTCTTAGCCTCGGCACCCTGGTTTCCGCTTGCGGCGGTGGCAGCCTTTCAAAATCCTCCAGCCTTTCCAGTGATGAAGGCCTGGTGTTAATAAAAGTCATGAGTAACAGCGTCTTAAATGACCCTGACTTTCCCTATTGGCATACTCTGACCATCAAGAAAGCGGACTCTAAACCGGCTCGTCTGATTACGCTGCAGCCCAACGAGAACCTGCAAGGCTACGCCAACACCCTGACTTTTGCCCGTTCGCTGCCGGCGGGTAAATATGTACTGTCTACCTTGAGCGCCAGTTCTAAGTCCAATCCCAACAACCTGGAAGTCAAAAAGCTTGGCCTTAGTTTTCAAGTCAAGCCGGGACAATTTACCAATGTGGGAAATCTTATTTATCAACCACAGGGTAATCTGCTAACCCGAAAAACCTTTTCCATGGGACTGGACACCGATGATGATGGAGCTAAGGCACTGGTGGAAAAACATTTCCCGGAAATAGCCAAGCAAGTTCTAGCCCAACCTTTGGTCCATATTGCGAGTTCGGAAAACCGCGATCGGCGCTTACGCGATGTAGCACGACACGCAAAAGCCAACAGCGCTGTGCTCAACAACCCTGTATTCACTGCCAAAGGACATTTTTATTCCGGTGCACGCTTTGGCCAGGTCCTGCGAAAAGAATTTGATTGGGAAAGTTTGGATACGGGTTATAACCAGGAAATCAGCACGGTACTGCCCTTACAGGACGGTACGTTGGTAGCCGGCGGTGAAGACGGTTTGCTTATTATGAGCAACGACAAAGGTAGAACCTGGAAACCCGTTCCGGCGCCGGATAACAACAGCTGGGTATTCTACAGCGCCCAGAACAACAAAAAGGAAATATTTGTTGCATCAGTAAACGAAGGCGTTGCAACGGTTTATAAAACTGAATCCTTGGACTCACCCAACTGGAATAAGCTGAAATCTTTCTCGGTGAACAGCAAACGCCTGCATGAGTCATTACCCAAAATGAAACTGACCACTGAACATCTCATCGTGGTAGCGGATGATGATGTCTACACCTACGACTTTGGCAGCGGCGGATGGAATAGTCGCGATATGCCCTTTGAGGCAAAAGATATCGCCCAACAAGTGAACATTCTGGACGACGGCACCATTGTCGCTTACGAAACCGATGGAAAAATGAATCGGGTATACAAAACCAGCAACCAGGGTAAAGATTGGGAAAAACAAGGTGCGATTATGCACATATCCAGCTTGGTTTTTATTGACGGACAAACGGGTTATTCACTGAACCCGAAACCCGGTGAAGTAGGAAAACGGATTGTCTTGCACACCTCAGACGGCGGCAAAACCTGGACCAAGGCCTCGGACGCTCCCGACCTGGTCAGTCCGCGACTTCTGGCTGATGCCTATAATCAAATGCTGTATATGGTAGGCGCATCCGGCAAGGTATTTATGAGTACCGACTTCGGTAACAGCTGGAACCCGGTACGAAATGTAGCTTGGTATGAATAACCGGGAACCCGATTCCAATAGAAAAGCCGACTTGAATGTCGGCTTTTTTTTGCGCAGGATCTTTTTCTGTGGCGGACACACCTAATCTGTTAGCCGGCGCTATATAATTGGACTTAACTCGACAGATCGAGAATGTCGGCTGTGCGACGCCGTGTCACCAAGCACAACTTGCCATCGCCGATCAGCGATTGACCATAGGTCGGAATCATGTCCCGGATTAGTGTCTTCCATTCGACACTCAGCATCTTGCCCGGAAACAGCCTCTCAAGAACGTTGAGCATGATAGAGACGGACGTTGAAGCGCCCGGCGAAGCACCCAGCAACGCCGCAATGGTGCGGTCTTCTGAGCAGACAATCTCGGTCCCAAATTTCAGCACACCGCCTTCACCTTCATCTTTCTTGATAATCTGTACACGTTGGCCGGCGGTAATCAGCTCCCAGTCGGCGAATACCGCATTGGGGTAGTAGACCTGCAGTTCTGCAAAGCGCTCCTCGTCTGACTGCATGATCTGTTCGATCAGATACTTGGTCAGTTCGATATTCTTATAGCCCGCCGCCAGCATCGGCCAGACATTGTGCATCTCTATCGACAAGGGCAGATCAAACCACGATCCGCTTTTAAGAAACTTCGTGGTAAACCCGGCGTAGGGACCAAAAAAAAGACTGCGTTGACCGTTTATCATACGGGTATCCAGATGGGGCACAGACATCGGCGGCGATCCGACCTTGGCCTTTCCATAGACCTTGGCCGCATGGCGCTTAATGACTGCCTCATTGGTGCAACGCAGGAAATGTCCGCTGACCGGAAAGCCGCCATAACCCCGTGCTTCGACAATATCCGATTTTTCCAACAGTTGGAGTGTCGCACCTCCGGCCCCGATAAACACATGGTCGGCACAATAACTGTAACTCTCATCGTTGCTCAGATCCTTGACGTGAATCTTCCAGTTACCCTCATCCTGCTCCAGGTCCTGTATCTCATGTCCCAGTTTAAGATGCGTACCGGGCGTCGATTCCAACCAGGCAATCATGCCGCGCGTCAACTGCCCAAAATTCACGTCAGTGCCGGCATCCATGCGCGTCGCTGCCAGCGGCTCGTCTGTAGTGCGTCCTTCCATGATCAGCGGCGTCCATTCCTGTATTTGCGCCGTATCCTCTGAATAGAGCATGTCCCTGAACAAAGGATGTGCCGACATCGCCTGATGCCGAGCACGTAAAAAGGCGACGTTCTCCTCGCCCCAGACCAGACTCATATGCGGAATATCATTGATAAAATCGCTCGCGTTCGGCAAATGCCCCTGTTGTTTCAGCCAGGCCCAGAGCTGTCGTGATATTTCAAAGTCGTTGGCAATTTGGAGCGCCTTGCTGATATCAATCCCGCCATCGACACAGGGGGTATAATTCAACTCGCAAAACGCAGAATGGCCGGTACCGGCATTGTTCCAGGCATCCGAACTCTCCGCTGCAACACGATCCAGACGCTCAAAAATGGTGATCTGCGCATCCGGCATGAGGCGACGTATAAACACCCCCAGTGTGGCGCACATGATACCGGCGCCGATGAGTACAAAATCTTGGCTTGTTTCAGACATAGGCAGTTGATTAAAAACCGAAAAGGGACACACTAATCCTAGGCTAGAACGGAGGCTGAGGCCAGCAATCCAGCAGAATTAACATGGATTTTACCAACATCTACTTGTTCCCATGCGGTCACGCATTCAAATTATTGCCCACACGTGCGAAAGTTTTTGCAGGGTGGGCAAGCTTTTTTTTCCCACGGGCCATAGCTGTTCAAAACACTTTTGCTATTCTTCCCCACAACCTTTCTTGTCGCGGGTAGGGCGGAATAGCCCCGCGTATTCCGCCAAGCAGACTTTAGGTTACCGCAAAACATCTATAAAATCCCGCTATTGACGTTGTGCAGACAACTTGTCGTATGGAGTAAGCCATCACTCTGATCGGTGGCTGCCAAAGCGTGAATATCAGCTTTTTATTGCGCGGGATCTTTTTTTTGCAAGCGCCTCTGCCGAAAAAAGTCACTTAACAAAGTGGCACTTTCCTGCTGCAGCACCCCACCCTGCACTTCCACCTGGTGATTGAATCGCGAATCGCGCAGAAAATCGAATACACTGCCCGCCGCACCCACTTTTGTATCACCGGTACCATATACCAGACGGCTGACACGGGCGTGTATCAGTGCTCCAACGCACATAATGCAAGGTTCCAGGGTGACGTACATCACCGTATCCACCAAGCGATAATTATGGATTGCAGTTGCCGCATTGCGCAACGCCATAATTTCCGCATGCGCCGTGGGATCGTTGCTACTAATGGGTTGATTCCAACCTTCGGCAATGAGCTGATCGTTTTTCACAATCACAGCACCTACCGGCACCTCACCTTGCTGTTGCGCTTTGCGCGCCAGAGCCAATGCATGACGCATCCAGTCCGCGTCAGAAAACGGCGGCGTCATCAAACCACAGCCGTTGAGGACTTATTCCCATAATTTTTGAGTGTAAGCATATGTTTTTACGTTACTAATTTTTACTTTGCAACTTCTTTTCATCTGGATATGCTCTCTAAACACCCATTTTTACGAAAGTTTATACCCCAAATATGTTACTGTTTGTAACGAAATCTAGCAATAAACCAGTTACGTATTCCATGGAGAAGCTGACATTGGTGTGTCTAAATGTCGTACTCCTTGGTTATTTGGTTCATGATGACAGGGTCAAGCCCGGGGGTGACAGAATATGAAACGCCTCGAACAAACTGTTAACAAAAACCGAGGATTGTCGGCTAGAGAAATTGCCACACTTATACTATACAGATATGTTCCACCGAATTCCTTTTGCCTGAGGAGGCTTTCCGATGTCCATCAACCCCGGTTCTCACATTTCTCGTTCCCTGGCAGTGAGCGCCATGTTGCTACTCGCCGGGTGTGGAGGTGGTGGCGGTGGAACCGGCCCGACCAATTCGGCACCTGTGATCTCGGGGACACCCGCCATCGTCGGTACTGAAGAGGCCGCCTATTCGGATAGTGCGCTGTCAGCCTCAGATGCCGACGGTCAATCCGTCACCTGGACCATAATCGGTCCGGCATGGCTGGCCATCGATTCGAATACCGGTGCATTGGCCGGCACACCGGCAAATTCGGATGTCGGCCAAAACGATTTTACGATTACGGCCGCAGATGGGGTCGGCGGTGAAGACACCCTGCTGTTGAGCATCGATGTCGCCGAGGTCAACGACCTGCCGACGCTTTCGATGACCATCCCCAACCATGGTGTGTTTGACGGGTTCGGTTCCTGGAATGTGGACCTCGCGACCTGGATGGTGGATGTCGATACCACTCAGACGCCTGTCTATACGGTTGAGGCGAACACCGATGCCACGACGATAACCACGGCCATCGTCGGCTCGACATTGACACTGACGCAGGCCAGTCTGAATTCTCCGGTGGTTTCACTGACGGTGCGGCTGACCGACGGCGGCTCTGCGGCCTTTGTTGAAGACACGTTTGACGTGGTCATTTCGACGCGTACCTACACCAATAGTAACTGGAATGAATACGTCAAGAATGATGGTGCTGACGTCTTCTCTGCAACAGATACCGCTTGCGATGGCACAGAAACCGGTGGCTATGATGCCTGCGTACACGCGGCAGAAATCATAGAGATCGACACTGGGCTGACCACCGCCTGCGGCGGACTGAGCGCGGCCGACACCATGTCGGCCTTTGCCTGGGTGTGTGATGACAGCGGGCTTACTACAGTCTATCGCACGTCGGGGCTGGCCACGGGCAAAGGCCTGGGCGACCTGATCAATTTCAGCGGCGCGCCAGCCTGGAAGAACCATAGTCTGGTCGTCACCGGCGGAGATGGGTTTTTAAGCCGCCCTCATCCCTGGTACAGCAATACCATCGTTGAAGACAACGACGGCATGGCCGGCGGCGCGGTAGCTGGTACTATTTATGTTGTCACCGCCGACCCGGCAACATCCTATACACTGGATGCTGGCAAGGTCGGGTTTGTCGTCGCGCCGGGTGTGACGATGACCGGGCCAGTTACCGGCGGCTCCAACCTGGTGTTCTTAAACACGCAGAATTTTCTTTGGATTGAAGGTGAGATGGATGGCACGGCCAGTCCCGCCAACAACCCCATATTACTGGTCAGCACCAAATTTTCGGTGGCTCGACTGAACACCATCACCAACGCGGACTATGGCATACAACTGAATGCCTCGAGCAATAACCTGATCGATCAGGCGAATATCGATGGGTCGGTGACGGTGGGTATCGAACTGTTTTCAGGTTCGACGAATAACACGATATCGAATGGCGTGATAAGTAATTCCACCAGCAAAGGTATGCTGGTTTCTGCATCGAATAGCAATCAGATAAGCGACATGAATTTCTCCTTCAACGGGGGTGTTGGCCTGGAGCTCAGCTTTTCGACGAACAATGTGCTAACCAATATCACGGCCTCGAACAATGGTACCAATGGCGTGCATGTGAACAATTTCAGTAGCAACAACACTTTGACCAACATCGATGTCAGCGGTAACTACTACGGACTCTATGTTTATAATTCTAACTCAAATGAAATTCTGGATGTTGTCGCGCACGCCAACACCAACTCAGGAGTCTATTTACAACTAACCAGCTTCAACGTCGTGAACAATATCGGTGCAAAGAACAACACATCGAATGGCATTGCCTTAACTGCTGCTCATGACAACACCATAAACAACGTTCGGGCCATCAACTCCACCAATGGTGTGCAGATGTCGAGTTCAGACCGAAATCTGATCACCAACGTCATCGCCAGTGGTTCAAATTCCGGAATTTCGCTTTCCGTGGGTGTGGACAATGTCCTTATGGGTATTACGGCAACCGGTAGCAATTTTGGATTCGCAGTGGACAATTTCGCTGCAAACAATGTGTTCGCCGGGGTAACCGCCACCAATAATGTTTCCATCGGAATTATCGCCCAAGGTAGTGACAATACGTTTCTGCAGACTGCTGCGGCCAACAACTACTATGGTTACTACCTGGGCAATGCCAACAACCTGTTCCACTCAACATTGGCAACACACAGCAATACCGGGATCTACTTGACCACAGGAGCCGACAACAACCAGTTTTCCGGTTCTTTGATGGTTGGTGACAATTCAGTTGGAGATTGCTTTGTGATAGCCGAGTCAACCGCAACGGGCGGCCTGTGGGATGACGCCGGCGGTGTTGACGCAACCCATGATGGCGTTTGCGTCGCGGCTGTGCCTTCAGATTTCGGCAGCCCAACGACGGGGGTTTCCGTCGCTTCCAGCTTTGTCGGCAAACTATCCACGGATGACCTGGCCAACACCAGTGACACCAATGGTATAGCGAGCTACCCCGCTGACCCGTCAACCTTTGATTGGCTCAATTATGAAAATGCCTATCGACTCTGGGGCAGAGAAGGCGGTGCGTTTCCGTCCACCGGGGGTCAAGGCGCGTTTACGTTTGGAAATGGTGCAATCTGGGACTGGTCTCTGCTGAACAACGACACGGTAATGTTGGGCGCGATGGCGGTACCGACCGGGAACGACATCATCAGCCATACCTGGTCCACCACCTCGTCGACAACCTTCCTGCTATCTGCGATCGAGATTAGCGGCGATGCGGTGGGCAATGATAATCTTTTGTGCGAGTCCAATGAAGTCTGCCTGTATGCCCCGAACCTGGGCAGTTATCAGGGTCATGGTACGATAGGTGCCGGACCTGCCTTTGTTGACGGCACCATCACGGGCGTTACGCTGATGCAGTACGGCACTAACGGATATTAGATTTCGCCAGAACCTAGGTCGGAGGAGCCCGCAGGGACATGGGCTTAATCCAACACGTGGATCTTCACCGTTTTGTCTTGGTCTAATCCGACCCACAGGACTTGAATCTCCCATTTGTCGCGGCGCATTTATCTAAACGGAAAGAGCTTGATGCTGGCCAGTACCGGTCATTGCTAGCCAGTACCGGCTACTCCCACTCTATCGTCGCAGGAGGCTTGCTGGAAATATCATAGGTCACCCGGGATACCCCATCGACTTCATTCATGATGCGGCTGGATACGGTTTCCAGAAACTTGTAAGGCAAATGAGCCCAGCGTGCGGTCATGAAGTCCACCGTTTCCACGGCACGTAAGGCAATAACATGATCATAGCGACGACCATCGCCGGTGACGCCCACGGATTTGACCGGTAAGAATACGGCGAAAGCCTGACTCACTTTGTGGTACATGCCAAACTTATGCAATTCTTCGATAAAAATGGCATCGGCTTGACGCAATACATCGGCGTACGCTTTTTGTACTTCACCCAGTATACGTACCCCCAAACCCGGTCCGGGGAAGGGATGGCGGTAAACCAGATCGTGGGCCAAGCCCAGTTCTTCACCGATTTTTCGCACTTCGTCCTTAAACAGTTCCCGCAAAGGTTCCAGCAATTGCAAAGCCATGTCTTCGGGCAGGCCGCCCACATTGTGGTGTGACTTGATCACATGCGCTTTGCCCGAATTGGCTCCGGCGGATTCAATCACATCGGGATAAATCGTCCCCTGCGCCAACCACTTCACACCGGTTAATTTGCCGGCTTCTTCTTCAAACACCTCGACAAACAAATTACCGATGATTTTGCGTTTTTTCTCCGGATCGGCCACACCCGACAAAGCCGTTAAAAACCGCTCTTCCGCATTCACACGAATGACATGCACGCCCATGTGCTGGGCAAAGGTTGCCATGACCTGATCGCCCTCCTTCAGGCGCAACAAACCATTATCCACAAATACACAGATCAGTTGATCGCCGATGGCTTTGTGTAACAAAGCCGCCACCACGGAAGAATCCACCCCACCGGACAGCCCCAACACCACTTTGTCCACACCCACCAATTCGCGGACTTTCAAGATAGTATCGTTAACAATATTACCGGGTGACCACAAAGTATCACACTCGCAGATATCGCTCACAAAGCGCTTTAGAATACGACTGCCCTGGCGGGTGTGGGTGACTTCCGGGTGAAACTGGATCCCGTACATTTGTTTCTCATCGTTGCCAATACCGGCGATCTCCGCATTATCGGAGCTGGCGATGACTTTAAAGCCTTCGGGAATCTCGCTCACCTCGTCCCCATGGCTCATCCACACGTCCAACATGCCGTAGCCTTCCGGGCTGGTGTGATCTTCGATGTCTTCCAGCAATTCAGAATGACCGCGGGCACGGACTTGAGCAAAACCAAATTCACTTTTGCCGGCACTGCGTACCTTGCCCCCCATTTGTGCCGCCATGGTTTGCATGCCGTAACATATCCCCAGAATGGGAATTTTCATGGAAAAAATGGCCTGATCCAAACGTGGCGGCTGATCCATATTCACGGACTCCGGGCCACCGGATAATATGATTCCCTTCGGCCAGTAGTCGAGCACAAACTTTTCATCCACCATGTCGTAGGCGAAAATTTCACAAAAAACACCGATTTCTCTAACCCGCCGGGCGATCAACTGGGTGTATTGCGATCCAAAATCGATGATAAGAACCTTATCCTGGTGTATATCCGCATTATTTGACATGTAAAACCTGACTTTATCGTTATAGGCCGCGGCAACGCCGCGGGGATTCACACCCGATAGTTGGGAGCCTCTTTGGTAATTTGAACATCGTGCACATGACTCTCGCCAATGCCCGCATTGGTGATACGTACAAATTGGGTATTGGTGCGCATAGCGAGAATATCGCCACAACCCGTATAACCCATGCTGGAGCGCACACCGCCCAGTAGTTGATGTAACACCGGACGCAATGCCCCTTTAAAAGGAACTCGCCCTTCGATGCCTTCCGGCACCAGTTTATCCGGTTGGTTGCCTTCCTGGAAATAACGATCGCTGGAGCCCTGTTGCGCCGTCATAGCCCCCAAGGAACCCATGCCACGGTAGGCTTTGTAAGAGCGCCCTTGAAACAGCTCAACTTCTCCCGGCGCTTCTTCCGTACCGGCAAACATACTCCCGATCATAATACTGGAGGCCCCGGCGGCTATGGCTTTGGCCACGTCACCGGAATAACGGATACCACCATCACCGATCAATGGTATACCCGTGCCCTTCAAAGCCTCGGCCACATTGGCGATCGCGGTGATCTGTGGCACGCCCACACCGGCAACAATTCGGGTCGTGCAAATGGAACCGGGGCCAATACCCACTTTAACACCATCGGCACCGGCAGCCACCAATGCTTTGGCAGCTTCAGCAGTAGCGATATTTCCACCTATTACCTGCAAATCAGGGTAATGACTTTTTACCCAGGCGACTCGATCCAAAACACCTTGGGAATGGCCGTGAGCCGTGTCCACCACCACCACATCCACACCGGCATCCACCAAACCGGCCACTCGATCCTCGGTTCCGGCACCGGTTCCGACGGCAGCTCCAACGCGTAAGCGACCGTGCTCGTCTTTACAGGCATTGGGAAACTCGGTGGCTTTTTGAATATCCTTAACCGTGACCAAGCCTCGCAGCTGGAACTGATCGTTCACCACCAAGATTTTTTCAATCCGAAATTCATGTAAAAGTTTAAGAATTTCCTGAGGTTCCGCGCCCTCCCTAACGGTCACCAATTTCTCTTTAGGGGTCATGATACTGGAAACCGGATTGTCGTGACGAGTCTCAAAACGCAAATCACGGCCGGTCACTATACCTACCAAATCGGCACCATCAACCACCGGAACTCCGGAAATATTGTGGGCTCGGGTCAACGCCAATACTTCTTTAATGCTGGTGTTGGGTGCCACGGTGATAGGATCTTTGATGACACCGCTTTCAAACTTTTTAACCATTCGTACCTGATTGGCTTGTTGTTCCGCCGACATATTCTTATGAATAATGCCAATTCCGCCCTCCTGGGCCATGCTGATGGCCAAACGAGCTTCTGTGACCGTATCCATTGCCGCGGATACCAAAGGTATGTTTAAGTTAATCCCACGCGTTAATTGTGTCTTTAGGTCAACGTCTTTAGGCATCACCGTGGAATGAGCCGGGACCAGTAAAACGTCATCGAACGTGAGTGCTTCCTGAACTATGCGCATAGTGGGGTTCCCTACAGGGTAAATATATAGTAGGGTGCGAATTATAAAGATTGACGTGTATAAGGTAAACCGGTAGCTTAGCAAAAGGCTTATCGCTTTTCGGGATAACACGCCACTCGCTGTGATGAACAGGAGGAAAAAAGGGGCATAAATCCCCTCGCACTGGTCACAGTGGCAATTGGCGAATCCACCGCGAACAATTGTTATAAATTATTTAGACAGTACACTTCATTGGAGGAGAGTAAATGAGAAAAGTATTGATTGTCACAGCGGCATTTCTAGCTATTTCAATTTCCGGATGTGCTTCCACCGGTGGTGGTACGATGGCCACCTCCAGTGACGGTGGCGGGTCTGTAGAATCATTAATCAAAGAAGCCGAAGCTGTGATCAAAAAAGCCCAAGCCAACGGTGGCGCGTGGCGTGATTCTCAAGACAAATTTATCAAAGGCGCTAAAGCGGCATTGAGCAAAGGCGATACAGAACAAGCCCGTAAATTGGCTGCCCGTGCCAAGTTTGAAGGTGAAGCCGCGTACCAACAGGCTATGAGTCAGAAAAACGCCGGACCCTGGTTATTCTAGTGTCGGCATGATCCACACAAAAAAAGCAGGCTTCGGCCTGCTTTTTTGCTTATCACCAAACCAAACGCATTATCCAAAACAACCCTATGAGCCAGTCACGGCAAATTCTGACCGTATCGGAACTGACCCGAACCGCTAAAATCTCATTGGAAAAGCAGTTTTCACATGTCTGGTTGGAAGGCGAAATTTCCAATCTGGCCAACCCCTCCTCCGGCCATTGGTACTTCAGCCTGAAAGACACGCGGGCACAAGTGCGCTGCGCCATGTTTCGAACCCGCAACCGTTTGCTGCGATTCGCCCCAAAGAATGGAGATCACGTGGTGGTCCTGGCCAAAGTGAGTCTGTATGAGGCCAGAGGAGAATTTCAACTGCTGGTGGAGCATATGGAGGCCTCCGGCGAAGGAGCGCTGCAATTACAGTTTGAACAATTAAAACAGCGTCTGAGCGATGAAGGTTTGTTTGCGGCGGAACACAAACGTCTCCTACCGCAATTGCCAACACGCATCGGCATTATCACCTCGCCGCATGGCGCTGCGGTCAAAGATGTGCTCACGGTGTTAAAGCGCCGCTTTGCCGCCATTCCTGTATTGATCTACCCCACCTCGGTACAAGGTTCCAACGCTGTTGCAGAGCTCGTTCGAGCTATCCGCCGGGCACAAAGTGCCCAGCGCTGCGATGTGTTGATCTTATGCCGGGGCGGTGGCTCTTTGGAAGATTTGTGGTGTTTCAACACCGAGGCTGTGGCCAGGGCCATCTTTCAGTGTTCCATTCCTGTTGTCACCGGTGTAGGACACGAAACCGATGTAACCATTGCAGATTTTGTTGCCGATGTACGCGCCGCCACCCCCTCAGCGGCAGCGGAGTTGGTGAGTCCGGACAAGATAGAATGGCTGGAAACGCTGCAAGCATTGCAACAACGCTTGCAACGGGAATTTAAAAACAAACTGCTGTATCGCAAACAACAACTGGAATGGTTGCGTAAACGCATGCAACACCCCGCTCGCAGACTCCAGACTCAGGCGCAACGATTGGATGAGCTGGAACAGCGTCTATTGCAAAGTTTCTCCTTACTGCAACAACAAAACCACACCCGCTTACAACACCTGAGCTCTCGTTTAGAACTCCAGTCTCCCCTAAAAAGAATTCCGCCATTGCAATGGCGCTTAGGTGCATACGGACAACGTCTGCACGCCGTAATGGCACACATTCTGGATGAACATCGGCAACAATTGGGCGCCTTGGGGAGGGCCTTGGATGCGGTCAGCCCCCTGGCAACCTTAGGCCGCGGTTATGCGATTGTTCGCAGCAGCAACGGTACCATTGTCCGCAATAGCGAAACAGTAAAACTGGGGCAAAGCGTCAAAACTCAATTACACCGGGGTACATTGCACTGTACTGTCGACGCTATAGAACCGAGCAATGCACTGAACCCGATTGATGCAAACGCTACAATCGAGTCCGCGGATGATGAACTTCAACCCTAAGCGAGGTTCTTAGTACTTATGAAACCGGTTATTCGTCACTTTACAAAAGCAATAATCATCACAGCCTTATTATTGCTTTTAACCCCCACGGTTGTTGTGGCCGTAGTTCCCAAAGCCAATCCCGTACCCGGTGGCGTTGCATGGGTTTCTCTGGGTCATTCCAGTGACAAACCCCAAGCCTATTTCGGCAAAAACCCGGTGATGGTGGTACCCATCCCGGGGAAAACCGACCATTGGAGAGCCGTGACCGGCATCCCCTTGGACACTAAGCCGGGCCAGCACCAACTGCGCATCAGCCGCGCATCCGGAGACTCTGTCGTTAGTTTCAAAATCAAAAATAAAAAATATAAAAAACAGTATCTTAAGATAAAAAATAAACGCAAAGTGGATCCCAACCCGGAAGATTTAAAACGTATTCTAAGTGAAAAAGAGGAAATTACCGCATCTCTGGCTCACTGGCGTGACGCCCCACCTTCTACGGAAGACTTTCAGATTCCGGTACACGGTCGCTTAAGCAGCCCTTTTGGGTTGCGTCGCTTTTTCAATCAAAAACCCCGTAAACCCCACAGCGGCATCGATATTGCCGCTCCCCACGGAACCCCTATTGTGGCACCGGCCGCAGCGGTGGTATTGCAAACCGGTGATTACTTTTTTAACGGCAATACGGTATTCCTGGATCATGGCAACGGCCTTATCACCATGTACTGTCATATGTCCCGCATTGATGTAAAACCGGGAGACACCATCGAACGAGGCCAACAAATCGGCGCCATTGGCAAAACCGGCCGCGCCACCGGTCCCCATTTACACTGGGGTGTAAGCCTGAATGATGCTCGTGTCGATCCAGGATTATTCTTTGACGACATTCGCAAACAGGTACGGCGCAAACACGCCAAAAAATAACCTCTCCCACGTTTTCACTACAGTTGCGGTCCGCATCGCGATTCGGTATCTTTGCCCGCTTTTGAACACGAGAAAAACATGCAGAATACGCTTAAAAAATTTGTTGACTCTACGTATTTCGAATACGGTATTGTTGGCTTGATATTAATCAACGCTGTGGTTTTGGGGCTGGAAACTTCACCGGAAATTGTGGCCAAATACAACGGTGGCCTGGTTCTACTCAACAACATCATATTAGCCGTATTTGTACTGGAAGCCATATTAAAAATCGCTGCCGTGGCACCACGCCTGAAACTGTACTTTGGTGATGGCTGGAACCTGTTTGATTTCACCGTGGTTGTGGTCTCGTTAATACCCGCTACCGGCGAATACGCCATGATTGCGCGTCTGGCGCGTCTGTTACGGATTGCCCGTCTCATCTCCACCATCCCCGAATTGCGTTTGATTGTGAGCACATTGGTGCGCTCCATTCCCAGCATGGGTCATGTATTGCTGTTAATGGGCGTGATTTTCTATATCTATGCCGTCGCCGGATATCACTTGTTCCACCAACACGACCCGGAACACTGGCGCAATCTGGGCATATCGCTACTCACTTTATTTCGTGTCGTTACTCTGGAAGACTGGACCGACGTCATGTACAAAGCCATGGAGTTACACCATTTGTTCTGGTTGTATTTTGTCAGCTTTGTCACTGTAGGCACGTTTGTTGTGATTAACTTGTTTATTGCCGTCGTGTTAAATAACCTGGAAGAAGCCAAACAGGAACGCCTGGAGCAGCTGCAAAGCCCACCCAGCAAGGACGATATTCTCAAAGAATTGAAACAAACACAGGCGGCATTGGCAAAATTACAACAAAAACTGGAAAACGCTCCCGGGCATTAATTCGGTATAAAGTGGAACATAAAAAAAGGGCAACCGATTCGGTCGGTTGCCCTTTTTTGTATTGAAGGCTTATTAACTGGGCTATTTCTTTGCCCCCAGCGCCTTGGCCCGCTCAGCACGATCGACATTAGCTTGTTGATGTACTTGCGCATCCCAACGCTCAGCCGTATCCAACCAGCCCAGGGTATGCATTTGAATCAAAGAACACAAGGCATGCACGTGATCTACACGATCGTTTAACGCTGGAATATAACGAAACTCTTTACCACCCGCATTGAGAAACGCATGACAATTTTCCTCCTGAATTTCTTCTAAAGTCTCCAGGCAATCGGCAGAGAATCCGGGACACACCACATCCACACTGCGTACGCCGGAATGAGCCAGCGTCTCCAGGGTATTAATAGTGTAAGGCTGCAGCCATTTCTCCCGCCCGAAGATCGACTGAAATGTGACTTGCCAACGGCTTTCCACCAATCCCAATCGCTCAGCGACCAATCTGGCAGTAGTCTGACACATACAGTGATAGGGATCGCCGGTTTCCAAAAACCGCATGGGTGTGCCGTGGAACGAGAACAACAACATTTGTGCTTGCCCGTTGGCTCCCCAGGATTCCTTGATACTATTGGCCAAGGCTTCAATATAGGGGGGAAAATCGTGATAGGAATTCACCATTCGCAACTCCGGTACCCAACGCCAGTTTTTAACTGCGGCGGCAACCGCATCAAAAGTGGACGCCGTGGTACTGCAGGAATACTGGGGGTACAAAGGCAGCACCAGCACCCGCTGCGCGTGGGCTTGACGTAGTCTCTGCAAAGCGTAGGCAATGGACGGATTGCCATAACGCATACCCAACTCCACCACAATAGGACCTGTATACAGGCTGGATAGAGATCGTTCTATAACCTCTTTTTGACGCTGGGAAATCACCAACAACGGTGACCCTGCTTCTGTCCATATTTTTTTGTACGCCGCCGCAGAACGTCGTGGCCGAATCAGCAAGATCACTTTTAAAATGAACCACCACAACCAACGAGGCAAATCCACAATCCGAGGATCCCATAGAAATTCGGCCAAATAACGTCTTAATGCCGACGCTGTCGGGCTCTCCGGGGTACCCAGATTGACCAGCAAAATACCCGTTGTTAACTGAGTTTTGTGATCAAATTCCTGATTGTCTTCTATTTTGATATTAGTTGAATCCATCTTTCCCACATTCCCGAAAACCCTGTATACTTGCCGCATACTGAATCAATGCGAATTTTTCCTTTTGTTATGTTAAGAAACCTTGGGCACTTATTTCTATCGCCTCGATTACCCCGAATTCCCAGGATCCGGCTTGCGCCGGCACATAGGCTGCTGGTGCTGGTTACCAGTTTAAGTTTTTATGTCTTAACTGCCAATGCCAATGATGCCACAGTGGCCGAGCAGCTAAAAGCGGTCCTGCTCCCAGAACCCAAACAAATCGCCCCGTTCCAATTGGTTGATCAGCACAACCGGGCGTTTACTGAAAAAAGTTTTGCTCATAAATGGACATTTGTCTTTTTTGGCTACACCAATTGTCCGGACATCTGTCCTACTACTTTGTCAGAATTGGAGACTTTGTCCAAAAACCTGCTGCCCGTTCCCCCAATGGAGAACAATGTGCAGTATGTCTTTGCCACCGTGGACCCCAAACGAGATACCCCAAAACAATTGCTGACTTATATCAGCTATTTCGATGAAAATTTTGTAGCTCTGAGCGGGACATCAGACCAAATCGATGTACTAACCCGCCAACTGAACATTAAATACAAATTGGGCGAAGGCTACAAAGGCGACTATCCGGTCAGCCACAGCAGTGCCTTGCTGTTAATTGATCCCAAGGGCCGTTATTTTGCGCGCTTCCCGGCTCCGCACTATGCCAAGGAAATCCGAACATTATTCCTGGCCCTGAATCCCTGACCTGAACTTATTTATATCCTAAACGAAACGATCTATGAACAACTCTAATAACGAGACCGCCGGCCTGTTGGATTTTGTCAAAGCCTGGCCACAATACATACTACCTCACTACGCGCTTTCCAACCTCATGCATGCCCTAACACGCAGCAAAACCGTCTGGTGGAAAAATTTCTTCATTCGTTGGTTTATTAAACAATACAAAATCAACATGAGCGAGGCAAACCCCAGCGACCCAAGCGCTTATGCCAGTTTTAACGAGTTTTTTACCCGACCACTACAAACACAGGCCAGACCCATTGCTTTTGGAGACAAACATATCGTCAGTCCGGTAGACGGGGCCATTAGCCAAAGTGGCGATATCGTCAACGGCAACGTGTTTCAAGCTAAAGGCCGGTCATATACCCTGCATGAATTGCTGGCGGGTGAACAACAATGGGTGGACAGCTTCAACAATGGCCACTTTGCAACCATCTATTTGTCACCCAAAGACTATCACCGAATCCATATGCCTCGTTCCGGTCATTTGGTGGCAATGAGCCACATTCCCGGCCGTCTTTTCAGCGTTAACCCAGCCACCACACGGGCCATTCCTCGCCTGTTCGCCCGCAACGAACGTGTGATAGCCTATTTTGAAACACCGGCTGGTCCCATGGCCATGATCTTGGTGGGTGCTATTTTTGTGGCTGGTATGGAAACGGTATGGCATGGCGCCGTCAGCCCACCGCACGGTCGTCACATCTGCAATTGGAATTACAAAGATAAGAACATTGTGCTGGAACAGGGGATGGAAATGGGACGTTTCAATATGGGATCAACTGTGATCTTATTATTTCCGCCCAAGAGCATGGCCTGGCAGAATCTGGCCCCGGGAAAAAATGTACAAATGGGACAAATCATAGGCGAGATACAGAAAACCTAGTTTTCCTTGGGTTAGATTGGCCCATCCCGTCACACAGCTGACACAGTCACGACATGAAATCCTATCTCTATAGATCTATGCTTAAGACACGATAGTTTCTTTCCCGACCTGTTCCCGCGCAAGCGCGACAGAGCCCATAATTCCCAACACGTGTTGCTGATCCACGGAGCCGCTATATGGATAACAAACCAAAACCCAAAGAACCCGATCTTGTCGCTTGTGAAATCTGTTTGGAAGAAATTCCGGTCTCTGCATCTATCCACCAGGAAGCCGATGAGTATGTGCAACACTACTGCGGCATTGAATGTTATTCACAGTGGAAACGGCAACAACATCCGTTGGAATCGGACTAAATTGCAATTTTTCAACAGGACTGATACGACAACAAACTCTGCAGGGAGCGAAACGCGGCGGTATCATTACTGAGAAACCGTAAAGCATAACCTTGTTGATCCACTCGGACTATTTGCGCCGGTAGGGCGTATTTGATGTTATTGAAACCGTCTTTAAGATGAAATACCAATTCCACTTCGGACTTGTGCGACAACATGGATGGCGCACTGGACTCCAGATAGGCACCTCCCATTGCAATATCGCGGCAACTGCAAGAAACAACGGTACCGTCACAATGCACATCCACACCGATATTTAGATCTTTGCGACTGCTCCAACGGTTTTCCATACATCGCCCCCCTTGCGATTAACGAAACTGCGTCCAATCCCTAATTACGCCAATATTGCCGTATTTCAGCCCGTCGAACAACCATACAATTAGTTGTGTTTTTCGCCATCCCGTCCCGTCACTGGAATTCAGAAAAAGCCAAGACTTGGTCTATTTGATCAACCCCACTTATTAGCATCATCAATCGATCAAAACCCAGAGCCACACCGGCACATTGCGGTAAGCCGGATTGGTGTGCCGCAATGAGCGCTCGATCCAGGGGAATCAATGTCTGCCCGTTATCCCGCCGCGTTTGACAATCCTGTTCCAAACGCCGTTGCAATTCCGTGGCATCACGCAATTCACAAAAACCATTGGCCAACTCCACCCCATCCACAAACAATTCAAACCGTTGCGACACCCTTGCATCCAGTGGATTCAATTGTGACAAAGCCGCCTGCCGGGCTGGAAAATCCGTCAGAAATAAAGGCCCCTCCCGCCCCAGCTGCGGTTGAATAATATGACTCATCAGACAATCCAACAACAAAAATTCATCCGCTAAATCCCCATCCTGAAGCTGAACACCGTAACGTTGTAAACAGATGTTTAACTCTTCTGCACTGGCTTGTAATGGGTCCACTTGAACGTAGCGTAGGAAAGCATCGGCATAAGACAAGGTATGGCAGCGATGCCACGACCACTGGGGTGCCAATCGCATCAACAAATCTTTCATCTCCGCGACCAGGTCGTTTTGATCAAAATCTGTGCGATACCACTCCAGCATGGTAAATTCCGGCTGGTGCAACGCGCCCAGCTCACCCTGACGAAAGCATTTGCTAATTTGATAGATAGAACCACTACCCGCACATAACAGGCGCTTCATGTGAAATTCCGGTGAACTGCGCAAAAACAAGCCCAATGCCCGAGCAAAGCCCGGGCCATTAAATTGGCTTTGAAAACAGTCTATGTGAGGATCCGGGTCCACGGCTCGGCATAAGGTGGGCGTTTCCACCTCCAGCACCTGACGCTCGGCAAAAAATTCACGTATTTTTGCCAAGGTGTGTGCCCGCAGTTTTAACGCTTCCAGGCTGGCATTGGGACGCCAGGATTCCACAGGCGTGATCGAATTATTCTTTGACGCGACTGACGTATTCCCCGGTCCGGGTATCTACTTTGATCACTTCTTCTTGTTCCACAAACAAGGGGACGCGTACTACGGCTCCTGTTTCCAGAGTTGCCGGTTTACCGCCACCGCTGGCGGTATCCCCACGTACACCTGGGTCAGTTTCCACAATACGCAATTCCACAAAATTGGGCGGAACCACATCAATGGGCTGGCTATTCCATAATGTCAGCACACACATATCTTGATCTTTCAACCACTTACTGGCTTCTCCCACCACATCTTTGCCTGCAGCGACCTGCTCATAGGTATCGGGATGCATGAAATGCCATAACTCACCATCGTTATATAAATATTGCATGTCCGTATCCACAACATCAGCCGCTTCGGCCGACTCACCCGTTTTAAAGGTTCGTTCGATGACGCGCCGAGTTTGCAGATTGCGTAATTTAACTCGGGCGAACGCCTGACCTTTCCCTGGTTTGACAAACTCACACTCTACAATGGTATAGGGTGCCCCATCGATCATTAATTTCATACCCGATTTGAATTCATTAGTGCTATAAGTAGCCATGTGCGCCTCGATTTGGGACTATTACTGGAACTATCTCAAAATCAATCGTTACCGTTTATACTATCGTCTGTTTTAAATACAGTCGCAAAACGCCGAATGATTATATACTCCGTTTTTGCGCCGAAACGGATTGATTTTGAAATGGACCCTAAGTGACAGCCCTTATACTTGTTCAAAAATTATTTGTCTATTCAAAAAACTGTCTATTCAAAAATAAAGAAGCCGCCAATGATACAATTTTCCCACCCGATTTTGCAGGCCAATTCGTGGAAAAAAAACATGGCCGAAGCTATTCAGGACCCGCTGGAGCTGCTGAATATCTTACAGCTCTCCCATAAGTTCCGCCCAGGGCAATTTCAGGACTTCCCCTTACGAGTCCCTCATAGCTTTGTCGCCCGAATGCAAAAAGGCAATCCGAAAGACCCTTTGCTGCTGCAAGTACTTCCCTTACTGGCAGAAACCTGCAGTCCGGAGGAATACAGCTTTGATCCGTTACTGGAAACCCATGCTCAGCAAGCTCCGGGCCTGCTCCACAAATATGCGGGCAGGGCACTGTTAACCTTAACGGGCGCCTGCCCTATTCATTGTCGTTATTGTTTTCGACGCCATTTTCCCTATTCGGACAACAGTTTCAACCAACAAACCTGGAACCAAACCCTGAACTACCTGCGCCAGGACAAGCAAATAACAGAAGTCATCTTGAGTGGAGGCGAGCCGCTGTCTTTGAGTGATGAGAAACTCGAAGTCATCGTTAGTTCTTTAAGCAAAATCAATCATATACGTCGCATCCGGTTTCACACACGTATGCCAGTGGTACTGCCGGAACGCATCACTGCGACGTTTCTACAACTATTGCAGCAAACTCGGTTTCAGTTTGTAATGGTATTGCATATCAACCATGCCAACGAAATTGATGCCAACATTAGGGCAATGTGCAAAAAACTACGCCATTGTGGAACGACATTACTCAATCAATCGGTATTACTGCGACGTATCAACGACAATCCCGAGGTTCTTTGTCAACTCAGCGAAGCCCTATTTGATACGGGTATACTTCCTTACTATTTACATATCCTGGATAAGGTTCAGGGTGCAGCACACTTTTGTGTCAGCGACCACAAAGCCAGAACCCTGATAACGCAACTAAGAGACCGGTTACCGGGGTATTTGGTCCCCACTTTGGTGCGTGAATCTCCCGGTATGCCGTCCAAGACACCGCTATGAGTCATTCCCGCCGATCAACATTTAACCATTCAAACCCATTGTTTTTACTGGCTTAGAGCTGCCATAATCTACAGAAAAATGAAAACAAACCGAAACAGATTGTATAGTAATCGTACTACCCTATGGGCGGACAAAAAGGAAAGTAAGGTTTCGGTTACCGCCAAACCTGCTGTGTTCTATTCAACCGAATCAATGAATAAAGTTAGCCGAGAAATTCGCATGGATAGGTATAAAACTTGTGTCGAATCGCTAATGAGAGTTTTCCAAAGGCATTGCAGAGTCGGTAAGCAAAGACCGGTGAATAAACGGCGTTGGACGTTTTTTCAACCAAAATTCGTCATCGAAATGTTGGCAGGTAAGTCATGCCCAGCATGAGACCAGAAGGACTATTAGCCACTCCCAGCCTAAAACCGGTTTCGGAGGGAATGTTCAATACCCGCCCGAAACATCTCGATGCCTGGCTTACCAGTTTACCTTTAGGCGATACGGGTGAATGCGCTCGCATGATCTATAACGCACTGTGCGAGTGTAATCAGACCGACATCAGCAAAAAAACTCGGCTACATCTTTTGGAAAAAATATGCGAACCTGTGGAAAACATCCTGGGCACGTTGAAAAAGCATTATCTGCACGAAACCTTGCCCCTATCCGAAAAAAACCGCCACATGGCCCAGTTGGCTATTGAACTGAATGCGGAAATGGCCACAGGTTACAAAATCATTATCGATCAGACCTGGGGAACACCACTGTCCTTACTTATCAAAGGCCGCACCCGATTGGCCATCCACAGGGCCATTCACTACTTAAGCGGAACATTGCTGACGGCTTATGAAGTTTACTCGGAACTACCCAGCAGTACTTGGCTGCAATTACATCAGCTCTACCTGTATGCAGAAGAAAATGCCTTGGAAAAATCCAAAATTCGTAACGTAGGCAGCTGCCATAAACCAAAATCCACCATCCGTGATCTGTATAAACGTATATTACTGATTGGTCTTTTAAGCCCCTATCGGTTCCGACAAAGTATTGTGGACCTGCTCTATGCACGCCTGGAAAACTGGGGCCCTCTGTGCCGCATTTTGCCACCGGACGGTCAGTCCGAGCTGTTGAATCAAGTACAAATTCGCTTGAATACAGACTTTGCGCCCAGTTTTTTCAATTCCAAGGAACCCAGCAACCCCACCCACTCCCGCTGGTTGGACACCACGGATCTGGTGCAAATGCTTAGTGAACATCTGGCCGAACGCAGTACCGCACTGGAATTACCCTTGGATTTAGTCTATTTGATCGCGTTAACCTGGAGTGGAAAATCTCGACGTGGCTTCAATCGTACTGCCACCAACAGCACCCTGACTATAACCCTGGGCCTCAATGCGACGCACCATTTAATCAAAGAAATTCTCCGCTTGAACCCTGAGTTGGAAACCAGTGGCATGTGCAAATCCGTCACCGCCGCCATTTTTGATACCAACACGGTCATTGACAGTCAAAGCGAGCAAAAAGACCCAAAACTGGAAGACCCGGCGGAATTTGCCGCCCCTCTCATCTATGGCGCCAGTTCGGTGAATGAATTCGCACCTGACGTATGGGACAACGACTATGCCAGCAAAACCATTGGATATGACTACAACTTGCGTTTGTGGTTGGAGCAAAAAGACAAGGCAAAGCAGACACTGGCCTACGAAGCAATAAATTTCAACAATATTAATGAAAGTGCTGGTGGTTACTGTTTGATCGGTTACATGGATAACACTCTGAAAACGCAAAAAGTTCAAATTGGTGAACTGGTTGGTATACGTGATGCAATACATGCCGATACAGATGACGAAAGTATGCTGAATCTGGGTGTCATTCGCCGTATGAAAAACACCAGCCGGGGGCTGGAACTGGGCATTCAAAAGCTAGCCCCTTGTGCACAAGTGGTGGCTATCTGTCGGTTTATGAAGGCAGAAATTGAACCGGCTTACAGTCCAGCTCTGGTATTACCGGAATTGCCCAGAATTGAGCAACCTATTACTTTGCTGACCAAACACAGTCTTAAAACAGGTGATCACTTAACCATGAACAAACATGGCTATAAAACTCACATCAAATTGAGCCGATTAATAGAAACCACCGGCGTTTTTTCGCAGTTTGAATTTGAAACCATAGAAGTCTTGGGATTTGACAAACCTAAACCCCTTTCCACCGAAACAGACAAAGACTTTGACAGTATCTGGCAATTAATTTAGTGAGCATACAAAAAAAAGAATATTATCAAGGAGTTGATGTTGGATAACGATTTTACCATCCATATGTTGTTGTTGCTGGAATCCTCCCATAGCGCGGAGACGCTCGCCAGCTCGCTACGAAATAATGGTTTTGCTGTGAGGTCAAAACACATCCAGGACGAGGAAGACCTGGAAAACGCCCTTAATGAACAAAACTGGGACATGTTAGTGTGCGCACCGACCGTAGGTGATTGCGAAGCCTCTGCTGCATTAGAGGTCGTACAAAAATCCGGCAAAGACCTGCCAACCATTGTATTCGGCGAAACCCTGGCTGTGGAAAACAGCGTTGCGCTGATGCAAGGCGGCGCTGCCCACTGCATCGCCTCCGATTCACAGGAGTACCTGGTTGCGGTCATCCAAAAAGAACTGAGCAGCCTGCAGGGCCGCCGATCTCATCGTGAATGCCGTGTCGCTCTGGTGGAAAGTGAAAAGCGTAACCGTACCTTGCTGGACAGTTCCCGTGATGCCATCTCCTATATCCACGAAGGTATGCACATTTACGCCAATCAAAGCTATTTGGAATTATTTGAACTGGATGCGGATGAAGTGGAAAGTATTCCGGTAATGGACCTCATCGCCCCCGATCACCAAAAGAACTTTAAGGAATTGTTGCGAACTATCAGCCAGGGGAAAATACCTGAGAAAGTTTTCGATTTTCAGGCGATCAAAGCCAATGACGAACAGTTCAAAGCGGTTATGCACTTCTCCTCTGCCAGTATTGACGGTGAACCCTGTACCCAGATCGTAATTCAGTTGCATTCAGATGATGCTGAACTGCAAAAAGAACTGGACGAGTTACGCAAACAAGACCTGTTGACCGGATTGTATAACCGCCAGTTTTTTGTAGAAGAGTTGAACACGGCTGTCGTGGATGCGGCCAAATCCGCCACTGTCAGCACCTTGTTTTATATTAAACCGGACAGTTTCTCCTCTATTCGTGACACCTTAGGCATGTCGGGTAGCGACTTGGTTTTGACCGATACGGCTAATATTCTTAAAAGCAATATTAAACAAGCTAATGCCATTATCGCCCGTTTTGAAGGCAATGTTTTTACCATTTTATTTCCCAATACAGAAAGCGACGGGCTCCAAGCCCTTGCCGAACAAATCCGTAAAATATTCGAAGGGCATATTTTTGAAGTGGAGGGGAAAACCGTCACCACCACGGTGAGTATCGGCGTCTGTCCTATTGTGGAAACGACTTCCGATTACAAAAAAGCGCTGAATCATGCCGAAGCCGCCTGTAAGAACGCCGCAGTCAAAGGTAACAGCGTACATATCCACACCATGGCCGATGAAATTGCCAGCCTGGAAGAAGACAAAGCCTGGGCTCAACGGATTCGACTGGCACTGAAATCCAACCACTTCGTCCTGCATTTTCAACCCATTGTCAGTCTTCATGGCGAATCCGGCGAACGCTATGATGCGCTCATACGCATGTTGGATAAAGACAAAAATCTCATTATGCCCAGCGAGTTTATGGAAGCCGCCGGCAACTCCGGTTTGGCCCTGGAACTGGACCGCTGGATTTTTAAGAGCGCCGCCAAAGCCATTTTGGAGAAAAAACGTACCGGGGCCGATGTGCAATTGTTCCTAAAGCTGTCTCCTGAATCTATTGAAGACGCCACCTTATTGCCTTGGGTCAGCAAATTGCTTAAAGCTGCCCGACTTCAGGGTAAAAACTTTGTTTTCCAAGCGTCTGAAGCCGACGCTTTGAGAAACATCCGCGCTACCAAAGCTTTGGTAAACGGCATTAAGCAACTGCACTGTGGCTTTGCCTTATCGGGCATAGGACAAGAAAACACTGATCTAAAATTCCTGGCACACTTTGATTTGAACTACCTCAAAATCGATGGCGAGCACATTAAAGAACTTGCCAACGGCGAAGCCAGCCAAAACGTGGTCAAAGAACTCACTGATATTGCACAAAAGAAAGGGATTAAAACCATAGCAGAACATGTGGAAGACCCCAGTTCGCTGGCCGTGCTGTGGCAACACGGCATTAACTTCATCCAAGGTCATTACCTGCAAAAACCTGAGCCTCATTTAAATTATGATTTTTCCGGAGAGCACTAAAAATTGTAAGTAAAACCAAAACTCACATATTGGTAGGAGTCGAAAACTTCCGCACCAAGGTTAAACCCAAACTCCGGATAAGCGACATCAGAAACAACCGCCCTAAGACCTATCATATTTTCATCAAGAGCGGGACCACCACCCACCACTTGATTTTCAGAGAATTCATAACGCCCGATATATATCTGGCCTTCATTGTGTCCGGCAAAGTCCAGACGCACACCCAATAACAAAACCAACACATCTCGTTCTGCCAGTTTGATGCTGGAGGCGTCCGAGTTATAGGCTCCAAAGCGTACATGGCCAAAAAAATCCATGTATTCTTCCAGTTTCACATAACCCCCTATTCCACCCATATGGGTATCGCGTCCCACTGAATCGCCTGCCAAGGAATAGTCCATGATTTGAATATGCAAACTGAGAACGACATGATCGATGTCATAATTTAACTCCACCTCTTTACCGCTTCCCGTGGTGCCATCGTCTAACTTCCCACTGACATAACGGAGATTAAGCTGAGAGTATTGGAAATCCCGAGCCTCCAGCACCGGCACCACCATGCAAAGTAGGAATATAGAAATGAGCAGTTGTTTCATGGCGCCTTCCTACGGTTTAGTTTCAATAATTCCTGGTTGTGCTGACAAATGCCTTGTTGGAGTTAATCCGAATTTCTTTAAATGTAGCAGATGAATATGCATCGCTCATGATGTGGATCAAATAATATGACATGTACTGCATTACGGAAATAGCTTGCTCCGGATAGAGGTCCAAAACAGCTGTATGCTTTTTTGAACCGGGGAAATCACATTAGTCTTCCGTGAAATCTTGCTCCTCAGTGAGCCCCCTGCCTTCAGTCAAATCCTCACCGTGACTATGCTCAAGCTTTTCTCCATCCGCCAACTCGATTTCTTGCGTCTCTGCATCTTGATGATACTTCGCCTCACTTAACTGATAGACAATAAACTCCCGCCGCATCAACTGTGTACTTTGTACCGTGGTTCTAAAGAGTTTTCCACCACGTTTGATAGCAATTTCCTGAGACTCACCCAGACGGTGGCTCTGATGCACCAAGAGTCTGAGCCCCTCACCGGAATCCAGAATTAGCAAGCCGGGTAGTCCCATATTATTTTTCTGCAAAAAGTCATTCTGCACAACAACACAGCTGACCTGAGAAGACAGGCGCTTGACCGCCAGCTGGATTTTATTTTCGCCGGCTCGAACAATTCGTGTCACGTAAGCGATGATTGGATATCGCAATTGTTCACGTTCTTGTGCCAAAGCCAGCAACTGACCGATAAAGATATGGGATATGTATTGGGTCGCTGCAGTCTGCAGCAGCATCCCTTTGCTGCTTTCATTGATTATTACCCAACGGGCAGATTCACCGCTTCCAGCTGTGGGGGAAATAGAGGCGGAACTTTGTGCCAAAGAATTGCGCAACTGTTCTGCGGACTCGGCTTCCGGATCATTACCTGAGTTCAGCAGACTAAAACATTTACTGTAACCCAAGAAAACATACGAGGGTGCTTCGTCACGATAGCGCCGGGTTTCGTTTCTTTGCTGAATTTTGAAACACCGTAAAACCGACTCCAGCGCCAAAATGCGCTCCATGTCTTCGCGCTCCAGTACGCCGTGGACATTGGAATTCATTTCCAGTACTTCACCTCGACCTTTGAATTTATTGGCATATATTTCGTAATTCAGCTGCCAAACATTGAGCAAAGGCCGCAGGTCCAGAATTCTGGCATCCTCGTAACTTCCCCCGGTGCGATCCAACAACGGGGGTCGATCCAAATTTCGGTATACTAATAGTTGCCCCTCACCCAAAGGAGTATCATCATCTGCCAAAATCTGTAAATCGCCCAGCCTGGATTTTAGAGTATAATCCAACAGCTGAAGTTGTTCCGGCGAGAGCGTGTTAGGGTCCATAAAACCAAACAACTGTATAGCAAAGTACAATCCCGTCAAACTCAGTTTGGCGGTTTCAGTGGCACTATTTACGGAGAGCAATATACTCAAACCCAACTCGTTAAGTTTGTCTACGTCCTCACTGTCTGCCAAGGCAAAATATATGGCGTTACAATCCAACCAAATATGATCCGGCCATTGTTCATAACGCAAAGCAATCAAGCGTTGCTCCACCGCCAACACTTCGAAGTAGTAAACAGCACTTTTAACAATGCGCTTGCGCAGGGTTTTATTATGCCGACTGGCGCATAAATCGTTTTTTAGCAGTCGTTTGAGACTGATTGAGAGTTGTTTCAGGCAGGAAGCGGCCGCCAAAAGCGATTCGCTGCGAGCTTGCGACTCAGGAATTGCTTGGGTCTTGCTGTATTCGATTAAAATTTTTCTAACCGGTGGCCCCACCAACGCCAGACAGCGCTCGACGATGTCCAGACGTTTAGAGGGTGCCACTATCACCCGATTGAGCTTAGCGACATAGTCGCGCACAGATACCAGCAAATAAACATGCTGCTGCTTGGCCAAGGATTGCAGCACTGGCCCCGGTTCCAGGGAAGGATCGAATTTATTCGCGCACGGTGGCAAACGCAGCGATTGGAGTAATTCCTGCCCCCCAACACTGCGTTTATCCCCGAAGATGCCCAGCAAAATTTATTCCTGCGGTAAATTGACCGTAACGAAATCCACTTTCTGTAAACCCCGAGGCAGTTTATGACCACGTTGAGCCCGCTCGCCCACATAATGGGCCAGGTCTTCTTCCTTGATGGTAGTGTGGCGCTTGCCGGCGTGAATCGTTAAGGTAGCCCCCTGCGGTAACACTACGGCAGCAACCACGTACTCTTCCCGACTGCTGCTCTTTGCCGAGGGTATATTAATGATTTTAATCCCCTTACCTTTGGCTAACGCAGGCAATTCGGAGACAGGAATAATCAGCATTTTACCCAAATTCGTTACCGCCGCTACCCGGTCGGTTTCCAAAGAGGTAATCAATTGCGCAGCCAATGCGCGTGAACCCTTCGGTACATTGAGAGAGGCTTTGCCGGCTTTGTTCTTGGTACCCAGATCTTCTATGTTACAGATAAACCCAAAACCGGCATCACTGGCCAGCAAGTATTTGTTGTCGGGAGTGGCCATCATGGCCGCTACAAAGGACGCACCCGCAGGAGGGTTCACCCGACCGGTTAAAGGCTCACCCTGGCCTCGCGCTGATGGCAGGGTATGGGCCGCAATGGCATAGGTTCGCCCGGTGCTGTCCATAAAAATGACCGACTGGTTGCTACGTCCCCGCGCCGCGGCCATAAACTGATCACCGGACTTGTAGTTTAACGATGTGGCGTCCACTTCATGTCCCTTGGCCGCTCGCACCCATCCGTTTTTAGACATTACAACGGTAATGGATTCTGCGCTGATCAAACTGGTCTGATCTATCGCCTGAGCGGCTTCCCGGGCCACGATGGGCGAGCGGCGATCATCCCCATACGCCTCGGCATCGGCCATAAGCTCATTGCGAATTAACGTCTTCAATCGTTGTGCGGAACCCAGTGTTTTTTCAAGATAATCACGTTCCTCACTCAGCTCATCCTGTTCACCACGAATTTTCATCTCCTCCAGCTTCGCCAGGTGACGTAATTTTAGTTCCAGAATAGCTTCGGCCTGTTCATCACTGATCTTAAAGCGTTTCATCAGCACCGGTTTGGGGTTATCTTCGGTGCGAATAATATGAATAACTTCATCAATATTAAGAAACGCTATTAACAAACCTTCCAATATGTGCAGCCTGGCAATAACTTTATCCAACCGAAACTGCAAGCGACGCCTAACCGTATCGGTTCGATACTCCAACCACTCCTTTAACAGAGTTCGCAAGTCTTTCACTTGCGGTCTGCCATTCAGGCCAATCACATTAATATTAACGCGATAGTTTTTCTCTAAATCGGTAGTGGCAAATAAGTGCGACATGAGTTGTTGTGCATCAACTCGATTAGAGCGAGGCACAATAACCAATCGTGTTGGATTTTCATGATCCGACTCGTCACGCAAGTCTTCGATCATAGGCAGCTTCTTCGCTTGCATTTGTGCTGCTAATTGCTCCAGCAGACGTGACCCGGAAACCTGATGTGGTAAATCCGTAATGACAATATCACTCCCTTCCCTTTCCCATTTTGCCCGCATCCGTACACTGCCGTTGCCGGTCTCGTACATGGCTAACAGGTCCTCCGGCGGAGTAATAATTTCCGCACCCGTAGGGTAATCCGGGCCTTTAATGTGTTCACATAACTCTGCCACTGTGGCTTTGGGTTGCTCCAACAACCGAATACAGGCCGATGTCACTTCCTTTACATTATGCGGAGGAATATCGGTGGCCATACCCACAGCAATGCCGGTGGTACCATTGAGCAGTACGTGGGGTAACCGTGCCGGTAAAATAGACGGTTCACGCAAAGTGCCGTCAAAGTTTGGCACCCAGTCCACAGTTCCAAGCCCGATCTCAGACAACAACACCTGCGCAAATTTGGACAACCGCGATTCGGTATAACGCATCGCCGCAAAGGACTTGGGGTCATCCGGAGCACCAAAATTACCCTGACCGTCAATCAGCGGATAGCGATAGGAAAAAGACTGAGCCATGAGCACCATGGCTTCGTAACAGGCGGAATCCCCATGAGGATGAAACTTACCCAAGACGTCCCCGACAGTGCGGGCAGATTTTTTGTATTTGGCCGATGAGGACAAGCCCAACTCCGACATTGCGTATATAATACGTCGCTGCACCGGTTTGAGACCATCGCCGATGTAAGGCAGGGCCCGATCCAGAATAACGTACATGGAGTAGTTCAAATACGCATTTTCTGTAAATTCTTTTAAGGGAAGCTGTTCTATACCTTCATAGTTAATAGTTTCGCTCATTTATACCTCAGCCCTGTCGCCTTTTTGTTCCAGCCATTTTTTCCGATCGGCTGCTCGTTTTTTTGCCAGAAGCATATCCACTATTTGGTTAGTGTTATCGCCTTTGCTGACCACCAACTGCACCAAACGCCGTGTGTCCGGTGCTAAAGTGGTTTCCCTCAATTGCAGAGGATTCATCTCACCCAAACCTTTGAAACGCTGTACATTGACTTTGCCACGTTTGTTTTCAGCGGCAATACGATCCAACACCCCTTGTTTTTCCGCCTCGTCCAAAGCGTAAAACACCTCTTTACCCACATCTATACGATACAAAGGTGGCATGGCTATATAAACATGGCCGTTATCCACCAAATCACGGAAGTGTCTTAAAAACAAGGCACAAAGCAAAGTGGCGATATGAGCACCATCCGAATCCGCATCCGCCAGGACACACACCTTACTGTAACGCAAGCCGCTCAAATCGTTAGAGCCGGGATCAACCCCGATAGCCACCGCAATATCGTGCACCTCTTGGGATCCCAGCACCTGCGCCGGATCCACTTCCCAGGTATTTAAAATCTTACCGCGAAGAGGCATAATGGCCTGAAATTCTTTGTCCCGCGCCTGCTTGGCGGAACCTCCTGCGGAATCCCCTTCCACCAGGAACAATTCACCGCGCTCCGGATCTTGGGTTGTACAGTCAGCCAACTTACCTGGCAGTGCCGGCCCTTGCGTGATTTTTTTCCGTGCTACTTTTTTTCCGGCACGTTGACGACTTTGGGCGCTGCTAATAGCAAGTTCGGCGATTCGTTCGCCTAATTCCACATGCTGGTTTAACCACAATGAAAAAGCATCCTTAGTCACGCCGGATACAAACGGTGCACATTCACGTGAGGACAGGCGTTCTTTGGTTTGCCCTGAAAACTGTGGATCTTCCAGTTTTACGGATAACACAAAACTGACTTTCTCCCAAACATCATCCGGGGTGATTTTTATACCTCGTGGTAATAAGTTTCTTATCTCGCAAAACTCCCGCACGGCATCCGTCAATCCGGAACGCAATCCATTAACGTGCGTCCCTCCCTGTGCGGTGGGAATGAGGTTCACATAACCTTCGGTTACTGCTTCGCCGCCTTCCGGCAACCACAGCACGGCCCAGTCCACCGCTTCGGTGTTGCCTGCCATGGAACCTATGAAAGGCTCGTCCGGTAAAACCTCAAATCCTTTTAGTTCGTCCAGAAGATAACTGGACAAGCCATCTTCATAGTACCACTGTTGTTCTTCTTGAGTTTTCTCATCGGTAAACGTCATGGTTAAACCGGAGCACAACACCGCTTTGGCACGTAATATATGTTTTAATCGGGGAATGGAAAACTTGGGACTGTCAAAATATTTGGTGTTGGGCCAGAAACGCACGGTCGTGCCGGTGGTACGCTTACCTACACTACCGACCACTTCCAACTCAGACTTTTTATCGCCGTTGGCAAAAGCCATATTGTATTCCTTGCCATTACGCCTGACCCAAACATCCAGCTGCTTGGATAAGGCGTTGACAACCGAAACACCCACACCGTGTAAACCACCGGAGAACTGGTAGTTTTTGTTGGAAAACTTACCCCCGGCATGCAGTCGGGTAAAAATCAGCTCCACACCGCTGATCCCCTCTTCCGGGTGAATATCCACCGGCATACCACGGCCATCATCACTGACTGAGAGGGAACCGTCCTTGTGCAAAATCACTTCTATTTTTTTAGCGAACCCCGCTATGGCCTCATCGACACTGTTATCAATGACCTCTTGCGCCAGATGGTTGGGGCGATCTGTCTGGGTGTACATCCCCGGGCGCTTGCGCACGGGTTCCAGACCACTGAGTACCTCTATGGAAGATGCATCGTATTTACTCATACTTTATGGTTCCAACTATTTCCCGATAATTCCCGATCCCGAAAAGGTTCCGTATTGTTGTGAGTTTTCCGCCGCGCGTCCGGCGCACACGGTGCCGTAAACATTGGACTACCGCAAGAATCCCCCGGTCACCCGCAACCGCAGTGTGGAGTTTACATTGACTTGAAAAAGGTTGCGAGCGGAATTCAGGGATCAATCCAGGTCGGAAACCAGGGATTTTGCTATATTTTCAGGCACCG
Organism: Gammaproteobacteria bacterium; assembly: GCA_029882975.1. Lineage (NCBI taxonomy): Bacteria > Pseudomonadati > Pseudomonadota > Gammaproteobacteria > Gammaproteobacteria bacterium. Next base: position 31,084 of record JAOUJW010000006.1, on the reverse strand, counting down.
CATTCAGTGTATGCGTGTAATCGGGATGCTCCACCCCCATGGTCAGACCAGCGCCTTGCTTCGCAGCCGCACACATGGACGCTGTCAATTCAAAGCGCATAAAGTGTACCGCCGAGGTTTTATTGGCATCACTACGCTCCAGGTCCTCATCGGCCAGCGCATACACTTTGTCGTAGCCATGGACTTGAACCCAAACTTTTTCCTCAACACCCACCAACTGTGCCAAAGCCGCCTGACGCTGGGAAACATCCGCGTATTCCAACATCATCGTCGCTTTCCAATTGCTTCCATCAGGGATCAAAGGGTTGTACACATCCAACTCCTCAGCAATACCCTCAGCCTCGAAAATGCGTTCCACTCGCAACATTTCCTGAACTTGGTACTGCATAGTCAATTGGTCTTCAAAATACAGTGTCAAATGGGGGCCTAGCGGGACTTGACGATTTTTTTTGTGGTCTATCACCTTTTGTCGAAAAACACTGCGCTGTTGCGCGTATTCTTCCAGTGACAGCAAGGAAGCTCGGGTCAATTTTTCCATAATGTACTGCCGTTCTATCGATCGTTAAATAGGGTCGCTTGATTTCATTCCATACGCTCGACGCAATAATGTCAAGGGGTGAGCTGCTTTGCTCCCATTGTCCAACCCGTTACTGATGTGATCTCCCGCCATGGGACAATCACTGCTATAGAAATCCGGTTTCAAGCCTTTGACTTTATTCACCACCGGTTTACACAGCTTTTTGGATGTTTTATGAAACTCCACTTTAACAGCATACGTACCGTCATGGCCGGAGCAACGCTCTATCAATTCAACGTGAGTGCCTTGCACTAACTCCAACACTTGTTTGGTCTTCCAGCCCATGTTCTGCACCCGCAAATGACAGGCGCTATGGTAAGCAATTTTACCCAATTTTTTCTTGAAATCGGTTTTCAACTGATTGTCGCCATGTAAGCGCATTAAATATTCAAAGGGATCGTATACCGCCCGACTCACTATGGCCAAATCAGCATCTTCGGGAAACATCAGCGGCAGTTCCTGCTTGAACATCAAAACACATGAGGGAACGGGAGCCACAATATCCCAACCTTGCTCCACCCATAGCAGCAACTTCTTTAAATTGGCGTCTTTAGCCTTTTGTACAGCCGCCAAGTCACCCAACTCCAGACTGGGCATACCACAACATTGCTCATACTCTACAGTAACAGCAACATCGTTGTGTTTAAATACCCGCACCAAATCCTGCGCCAATTCCGGCTTGTTGTAATTGGCATAGCAGGTGGTAAACAAAACGACTTTGCGCTGCACCTCCGCAGCTTGCTGCTCGACTCGCGTTCGAAGGGTTTTGGCCATTGTGGAAAAACGTTTGGAGGCATAAGGGGGCAAAACAGCACCCACATGGACCCCCAGCAACGCCTGAGTCAAAGAACGCATAAACGGGATTTTGTTCGCCAAGTTAACTAAAGGCGCCAACACCGGATTGGACAGCAAGCGCCCCATACGGTCAGTAGCCGCCAGCATGCGGTCACGGAAGGATACACCTTTGGCTTTATAGCGTACGGCCTTGGCACGCAGCATTAAATGGGGAAAATCAAGATTCCATTCGTGCGGTGGAACATAAGGGCATTTGCTCATATAACACATGTCACACAGGTAACAATGATCCACCACTTTCCAAAAATCTTGCTTGTCCACGCCGTCGACTTCCATGGACTCGGATTCATCCACCAAATCAAATAAGGTGGGGAAGGCATGACAAAGATTGAAACAACGACGACAGCCGTGACAGATGTCGTACACCCGCTCCAGCTCCTTGAACAGTGCGCCTTCGTCGTAATATTCCGATGTATGCCAGGGGATAGGATGTCGGATTGGGGCTTCCAGGCTTCCTTCGCGCATTACAAAACTCCATTACCACGGATCAAAAACACAGGACCGGGAAAAACCCGGCAAGATATGCCTTGTCGGCTACCCCGGCCCCCTACGTTCACCGTTGATGAACGATTAGTCTTTAATATTATCCAGCTCTTTTTGAAACCGATTGGCGTGAGAACGCTCGGCTTTGGCTAGAGTTTCAAACCAGTCAGCGATTTCATCAAAACCTTCTTCCCGCGCCATCTTTGCCATCCCCGGATACATATCTGTGTACTCGTGGGTTTCACCGGCTACCGCGGCTTTAAGGTTGTCTTCGGTTTTACCAATGGGTAATCCGGTGGCTGGATCGCCAACACTTTCCAAATATTCCAAATGTCCGTGAGCATGCCCTGTTTCCCCTTCAGCAGTGGAACGGAACACACTGGCAACATCATTGTAGCCTTCCACATCCGCTTTGGCGGCAAAGTAAAGGTAGCGACGATTTGCCTGAGACTCACCTGCAAATGCATCTTTTAAATTCTGTTCTGTTTTACTGCCCTTCAATTCCATAATTATCTCCTTGATTCAACGACTACTCTTTACACATAAAATTGATTGCACCATTACTTGATTCTATCCCCGCAATGACCATTTACGAAACCCAACAAATTAGACTTAGTCTAATTGGAACCGCCTGTTGGCGCAACCCCGATCCGGTCCGGACCGTAGACACTGCACAATTTTGATATTATTTGACCACGACGCTGTGTCTGCGTTAACTTACCCGGCTCCCTGACACGTCGCAGCCCGATAATAATCTTAGGTCAAAAATTGCGAATGTGTGGAAGGTTTTACGATTGCCAATATGTTATACCTAAGATTGTAGAGGACACCGACATGGCAGCAAAGAAAAAAACCCAAAAACCCGGTTTTGAAGAAGCCATTGAAGAATTAGAGACATTGGTTTCAGCCATGGAGCAAGGGGATATTTCCCTGGAACAATCCCTGGAATATTTTCAACGAGGCGTGGAACTAACCAGATCTTGTCAAAACGCACTGCAGGAAGCTGAGCAAAAAGTGAAAATTCTCACCGCCAAGCAACCCATTGAAGGGGAAGACTTCCAGGAACCGGAAGCATAAGCATAAGCATAAGCAGATAAAAGTAATATAAGTATAAAGAAAAGAGGTCTCAATCGTGTCACTGCAAGAGTTTTTACAACAGCACCAACAAAGGGTGGAACAGGCCTTGGAGCGGCTCCTTCCCGGCAGTGACGTGGCACCACAAAAGCTGCACCAAGCCATGCGTTATGTCACCCTGGGTGGCGGCAAACGCATTCGCGCCATATTGGTCTATGCCTCCGGTAGTATATTCAATTCCAGGCCGGAACAATTGGACGCCCCCGCCTGTGCGCTGGAACTGATCCATGCTTACTCCCTGGTGCACGATGACTTACCGGCCATGGACGATGATGATTTGCGTCGGGGCAAACCCACCTGCCACATCGCCTATGATGAAGCCACTGCCCTATTAGTCGGCGACTCCCTGCAAACACTGGCTTTTGACTGCCTGGCCAATGACCCGTTTATGCCCGACAATCCGAGCAAACGCCTGCAAATGATTCACACGCTGGCGCAAGCCAGTGGCTCATTGGGCATGGCCGGTGGCCAAGCTATAGACCTGGACGGGGTGGGAAAAAACCTCAGTTTGGATCAACTAAAAACCATGCATTCCAAAAAAACCGGAGCCCTGATCCGTGCCAGTGTGGTACTGGGAGCTTTAACCGGTGACAAATGCAACAACGAACAATTACAATCCTTGGATCGCTACGCCCAATACATCGGCCTGGCGTTCCAAATTCAGGATGATATTTTGGATGTGGAATCGGACACCGCCACCTTAGGTAAAACCCAGGGGGCCGACCAAGCCAAAAACAAACCCACCTATCCAGCTATAATGGGCTTAGAGCAAGCAAAAACCATGGCGCAATCGCTCATTGATGAGGCGCTGAAAAATCTGGAAAAATTCGGAACTGGCGCCGATCCCTTGCGAGGGATCGCCGGATATATCGTGGACCGGCGCCACTAGGCCCATAAATGGGCATAAACATAGACCATATGCAGTTAATTAGGCACAATTAGCAACCATGTCCCAAGATCAAATTTTGTTTCCGCTATTGCATGGCATCGATTCGCCCGCTGACCTGCGCCAGTGTAAACCTGAACAATTACCCCAACTGGCTGACGAATTACGTCGCTTTCTGATTGATTCGGTCGGTAAAACCGGCGGACATCTGGCAGCCGGTTTGGGTACAGTAGAGCTGACCATAGCATTACATTATGTGTTCAACACCCCCGATGACCGCCTGGTGTGGGACGTGGGGCATCAGAGTTATCCGCACAAAATACTGACCGGGCGCCGTGATCGCATGCACAGCATGCGTCAAAAAGGCGGCCTGGTGGGCTTCCCCACTCGAGAGGAAAGCGAATACGACACCTTTGGGGTGGGCCATTCCAGCACCTCTATAAGCGCGGCTCTAGGCATGGCCTTGGCGGCCAAACACGCGCAAGTGGACCGTAAAGTAGTCGCAATCATTGGCGATGGCGCTATGACAGCAGGTATGGCTTTTGAAGCCCTAAACCATGCCGGAGTGTTGGATGCCAATGTATTGGTAATATTGAACGACAACGATATGTCCATCTCCCCTAATGTAGGCGGGCTGTCCAACTACCTGGCTAAGATATTATCGGGACGGTTTTACTCCACGGTAAAAGAAGGCAGTAAAAAAGTACTGGGCAACATGCCCAGCGTATGGGCTTTGGCCCGGCGCGCAGAGGAACATGTTAAGGGCATGGTCATTCCCGGCACCCTGTTTGAAGAATTGGGCTTTAACTACATTGGCCCTGTTGATGGACACGACCTGGAAACCTTAGTGGTAACGCTGCAAAACCTCAAATCCCTCAAAGGCCCTCAGTTTCTGCACGTGGTAACCAAGAAAGGAAAGGGGTTTGCCCCTGCCGAGGATAATCCCTGCACCTATCACGGAGTGTCTTCCTTTGACCCCCAAACCGGACGCATGTCCGCCTCGGGAAGCAGTCAAAAAACCTACACCGAAATTTTTGGTGATTGGATTTGCGATGCTGCGGCTTCCGAACCCGATTTGGTAGGCATCACTCCGGCCATGCGTGAAGGCTCGGGCCTGGTGACTTTCTCAGAACAATACCCAGACCGTTATTTCGACGTCGGCATTGCGGAACAACACAGCGTTACCATTGCAGCCGGCATGGCCTGCGACGGCTTAAAACCGGTGGTCGCTATTTACTCCACTTTCTTGCAAAGAGCCTATGACCAACTAGTCCACGATGTCGCCCTACAAAACCTGCCGGTTTTATTCGCGATTGATCGCGCCGGCCTGGTGGGACCGGATGGCCCCACGCATGCAGGGAGTTTTGATTTGAGTTTCCTGCGCTGCATTCCCAATATGCTCATTATGGCACCGGCTGACGAAAACGAATGCCGCCAAATGCTGCAAACCGGATACAAACACAGCGGCCCCGCCGCTGTCCGCTACCCTCGCGGCACCGGACCGGGAGCACCCGTACCCCGCACCCTTAGTACCCTACCGATAGGCAAAGCCAAATTGCTCCGAAAAGGGGTAAAAACAGCCATCTTGGCCTTTGGCAGCATGGTGGAACCGGCTTTGGCAGTGGCGGAACAACTGGATGCCACGGTGGTGAATATGCGTTTTATCAAACCCTTAGACAACGAATTAATCTTGGAAATGGCCCAGTCTCATGACCATTTGGTGACTGTAGAAGAAAACGCCATCTCCGGGGGTGCCGGCAGTGGTATAGCCGAGTGTCTGGCGCAAAATGGCTTCGCTATTCCCACATTACACCTGGGGATTCCGGATATTTTTGTGGAACATGGCACCCGAGATGAGTGCTTAAGTGAGTGCGGCCTGGATTATTCTGGTATAATGGCTGCCATTGTTTCATTCCTGGGTCAAAAAGAGACTTGTCAACCAGCCGGTAATACCTTAGCATTTTAGTCTACAATGTCGTTCCCATATACACTTAAAATCGTGACGGATTTTGCGTCCGCCCATACCTTACGCGACTACCCTGGCGCATGCAGTCGTATGCACGGCCATAACTGGAAGGTGGAAGTGGAGGTAAAAGCCGCAGGACTGGACGACATCGGTATGGGAATTGATTTTAAAAAAATAAAACAAACTACCTGGCAGGTGACTGACGAACTGGATCACCAATACCTGAATGAACTGCCTGCTTTTACTCACATCAATCCCACTGCGGAGAGAATCGCCGAGTACATTTTCAAGGAAGTGTCGGAGCGATTAAACACCGATGTGATTAAAGTAAAGGCCATTACTTTGTGGGAGACAGAACGTGCCTGTGTCCGTTATGAGCCCTAAATCGAAACAAGGAAAAAAAATGTCCAGCAGTACCATCGCGGACGTGCAAAACAGCGCGGACAAACGCCAAATTCCCATTAACAAAGTGGGTATCAAAGATATTCGTCATCCGGTGCGTATACGCGACCGCAGTGGTGGCGAGCAACACACCATTGCCAATTTCAATATGTATGTGAATTTGCCGCATAACTTCAAAGGCACCCACATGTCTCGCTTTGTGGAGATTTTGAACCAGCACGAGCGGGAAATATCAGTAAAATCCTTTAAGGAAATGCTGTCGGAAATGACCGAACGACTGGAGGCGCAAACCGGGCATATCGAAATGAATTTCCCTTATTTCGTCAACAAAACTGCGCCTGTGTCCAAAGTGCAAAGCCTGATGGACTACGACGTGACCTTCCTGGGGGAAATTACCAACAAAAACAACAACACCATACTAAAGGTGGTGGTACCGGTCACCAGTCTATGCCCCTGCTCCAAGAAAATCTCAGACTATGGTGCCCATAATCAACGTTCGCACGTCACCATTACGGTGCGTACTAATCAATTTGTATGGATCGAGGAATTGATCGATATCGTGGAGCAAAAAGCTTCATGTGAGTTGTTTGGCCTGTTGAAACGCCCGGACGAAAAACATGTCACCGAAAGAGCTTATAACAACCCTAAATTCGTTGAAGATATGGTACGGGATATTGCGGTCAGCCTGAACGAAGACAAACGCATCGAAGGCTATATAGTGGAATCTGAAAATTTCGAATCCATTCACAACCACAGCGCCTACGCTATGATTGAACAAAATATGCAACCGAAGTGACCTTAGGACTGTGGCCCCGTGCTATCGCACGGCGCCGAGCCGTAATGCAACCGGTCTCACATCGCTTGCTTGTGCTTGCATGTGAGATTGCAAGTGCTGATACGCCGCAACCTCTTTTGGATGTGATTTGGTATCCAAGTTCAAAGTTAAAACCACTCCAACCATCACCACAACACTTAATACAAACAACAAATCGAGTTTCATTTCCACCTCTACTGGTTCCGTTTTTCCTAAGTTACGGACTATCCGAAGATAATCGCAGCTGCTTACTGTTTCGACCAAAACTTTGATAAATTAACAGACGTGGCACACATTTTCGCCATAAAAAGATCAACATTTTTAGACTGGTGGATGGATAAATTCATAAGCATTTTAAAACAACTACTTAGCGTTCCTGATTGATTATATTTTGACCATAGCGTCTGTACTCTTAAGAGAATTCACCGTAAAATATGGCATCCAAGGCCGGATAGTGGATAATGGTTGAATCCCGCGATATCAAGAGTCGGCGGCTGGGCTGGCGGGCAAAGAGTTGGACTCTGCAATGCGAGGCCAACACATAACAAAAGGGTTTAACCACCCTAATAACTCGTGAAAAATCCATTAGATAACTAGAAGTCCATTGACCATAGGGGGTCCATGCGTGCGTACTGTAACCATTGCTGGTGTATTGGTTTATTTCCTGGCTACGCCTTTGTTGGCGCAAGAAGCCGGCGTGCCTTCAAAAGAAGCAGGCACTGTGTCATTAGACGCAAGCCCCGCAGAACCCCCAGCGTCCGTTGTAGCAGCAAGTCCTTCATCTGGCAGCAACGCCACTGCAAAAGCCGACACCCCATCTGAAGAAACCGGTACACCGGCTAAGACGGCTGACACCTCACCTGAAGAGACCGGCACACCTGCGACGGCTGACGCTTCTCCTGAAGAGACCGGCACACCGGCGACGGCTGACGCTTCTCCTGAAGAGACCGGCTCACCGGCAACGGCTGACGTTTCTCCTGAAGAGACCGGCACACCGGCAACGGCTGACGCTTCCCCTAAAGAGATTACACCGGCCGCAGACGCTCCCCTAAACGACGATCCGGATCACAACCGTGGCGTAGAATTGGCTCGACAGGGCAAACACCAGGAGGGTCTGCAAATTCTTCAAATGCTGTTGGACAAAAAACCCTATAACTATGAAGTGCGGCGTGATTTCGTCATCATTTCCCGTTGGGCCGGTGAATGTGAGCAAGCACTGGAAAACTATGACACTATCGTCAATCACCCCAAGAAAGAGTCCTATTTACTGGCTCCCGTTGCTGAATGTATGAACGATATGGATCGGCCGGAACAAGCGATCAACTTGTTAAAAACCGGGTTAACCCAGTGGCCTGACGATGAAGAACTCAAAGCCTTGCTACAACGTTTGCAGACCGAAAAACAACATCGTCTGGCTCCCGTACTGTCTTTCAGCGGTGGAATTAATGAATCCGACCAGGGAAATCGCGAATGGTATTCCAACCTACGTTATGAACAGCGGTTTTTTTACGACGAGTTGCGTGCCTACACCCGCTATTCAGTGGTGCGTGCTGATGACCCGCAGTTTGAAACAGGCGACCTGAACCGCGTGGGAATCGGCCTGACCTATCGCCACAACTATCAATGGACTTTAGACTATGAATATTCCCAGGACACAGAACGCTCCGGGGAAGAAGGCAACACCGCCATACTCATTTACAAACCGCATTATCTTTGGGAAATGAGCCTGGAATACGCCTCACACGCTGAAGACCTGCCCTTGCGCGCCAAGGCGTTAGGCGTAGAATCGGATCGTACCGTCGCGGCGTTTTCCTACCACAGCGCCGATTATCAATGGACAGGGAACATGAGTTATTCCCACTATGATTTTTCCGACACCAATCAGCGCAAAACCGTCTATGGTGCGGTTGCCTATGCCTTTGAACTGAAACACGAACGGGAACAACGCTTGCGTCTGGAACTGTATCGCGGCTCCAATTCCTTGCGTGAAGATGTGGTGTACTACAATCCCGAAGACGAAGTCAGCGCCGGATTGGCCTACCGGGCAGATTTTGTCTACGACTCATCGTTCCAGCGCCATGTGGACCACATTGAACTGTCCATGAGTAATTACATACAACAAAACTATAGTGCCGACATGACTTACGGTTTAAGCCTGGGACAGGAATATGATTTTAATGATCAGCACTCCTTGTCCTACAGATTAAGCTATTCCAGCAAAGTCTATGACGGAAACCGAGAACAGCAACCTGGTTTTGACATGAGTTATGCGTATCGTTTCTAAACAAACCCTCTGTGTCGGCTGGATCCTGCTGTGGTTGGTCGTGCTCCCGACTGCCCACGGCAAACAGCTTACGGTGCTCACCTATCACGATGTGGTCACCGAGTTTAACGGCGACATGTTTTCCGTGACCCGTTCTGAATTCGTCGCACAAATGGACCATTTGTACAACAATAACTACCACGTCATCAGCCTGTCCGAACTTAAGGTCTACGAAAAATACCCGGAACAAATGCCCGAAAAAACTATCATTCTGACTTTTGACGATGGCTTGAAAAGTTACGGGGAGTTCGTGGTCCCATTACTGAAAATTTACGGTTTTCCGTCGGTAGCCAGCATTGTTACCGGATGGCTTGACGACCAGGACATACCCAGGGAATACCACACCAAACTCATGAATTGGGCCACCTTAAAAAAACTCAACAATGAACCCCTGGTGGAAATCGTTTCTCATAGCAACAATCTGCACCGGGGTGTCCGGGCCAATCCACAAGACATTTATGAGGCCGCCGGTGTCACGCGCATGTATCTGGCGGAAACACAAACCTACGAAACCGAAACACAGTTCCGTCAACGCATTTCCAAGGATTTACAAACCTCCGCAACGCGTCTGCGCCAAGAACTGGGCATCGTCACCGATACCATCGTTTGGCCCTATGGTCTTTACGATGAGGTCATCATCGATGAAGCCAAAAAATTGGGTTTTGTCTATCAACTCTCTTTGGATGACGGACCCACCGGCCTCAACCAACTACCCAAGTTAAACCGTATTATGCTACTGGCCAAGCAAAGTATTACTGATTTCGCCAATGAACTAACCTATGCGTCGTTGAAGAACTTGCGCACGCAAATGATAGAAATCAGTCTCGACACATTTACCGGTAAAAGCCTCAAGGAAAAAGAACAACTACTGTCAGATGCACTGGACAGACATCAGAAACTGGGTGCCAACACCCTGGTGATTTCCCCATTCGACAAGCCGGGCAAACAGGCGTTCTTTTACAACCGTCAAACCCCCATCGCCACAGACATACTAAGCCGGGTCATCAACAGTTTTCGCTCCAAACTTGCCATTCGGTATGTATTCCTGAAATTACCCGCACAACAACCGGCGACCGACCCCAGTACGACCTATGAAGATCTGGCCCGCTTGGTAAAATTCAATGGCGTTATTTTTGCCCCCAACACCAGAGCACACGATATACTAACCATTCGCCAAACCATCAATCGCTTTAAATCCAATATCCGTTATGGCGTATACGGTATACAAAAAAACCCTTTTCGCAATGATTTCGTCGTCGCGCCGATTAATCCGAACGAACCCATACGCAAAACGCGCGAAGCCCTGGCTCCGCTAAAAGATGATGGTGAAACCATTTACTATTTGGCCGTACAAAACACTAATGACAACAAGGGTTTCTTTGAAAAAGCCGAACAAACCTTCGACTTTCTGGATGCCCGACACATCGGTTACAAGTTGCTTACTCAAAAAGCAGCCGCGTCCATTAAATTAGAACAACAAAAGTCAGAACCGACCAAACAAGCCCTGGAACAAGCGCCCCCGGAGCATGCAAGCTCAGAACACGCAACTCCGAAACAAGCAATACCGGAACAAGCAATACCGGAACAAGCAACACCGAAACAAACAACACCGAAACAAACAACACCGGAGCAAACAACCCCGGAACAACCAAAACAAAAAAACTCACAGACGGGTAATACGGTGGCAACACAAACACCGGTTACAGGAGGCTGAAACAGTGGAATTATTATTATTTGTATTTGTTTTTTTCTATCCGCTATTCATGGCCGTATATTGGATGACCGGCGCCATTATCTTTTTTAACCGGCATGAATTTCGGGGACAAACACCGCCAAAGATGGAGGAATATCCTCATATATCCATCCTGGTCCCCTGCCACAATGAAGAAAGCTGTATAAAGGATGCCATCCAGCAGTTGGAACAAAACAACTACCCGTCTTTCGACATTATTGCCATCAATGATGGCAGCCAGGATGAAACCGGCAGCATTCTCAGCGAAATGTCCAAGAGCATCGACAAGCTCAAAGTCATCAATCTGACACGCAATTACGGCAAAGCCACAGCTCTCAAAATCGGCACCATGGCCAGTAATGCAGAATTCATCATGTGTATTGATGCCGATGCCCTATTGGATAAAAATGCCCTGTTCTGGATGATGAAACACTTCCAAGACGGACCTCGCGTCGGCGCCGTCACTGGTAACCCCCGCGTAATTAACAAAACCAGTTTGCTGGCCCGAATTCAAATCGGGGAGTTCTCTGCCATCGTGGGCATGGTAAAACGCACCCAAAGAAACATTGGCCGTATCTTTACCGTATCCGGTGTAAATACCTGCTTTCGTCTGGCAGCCTTACATGATGTGCGTTATTGGTCCACGGAAACGGTAACCGAGGACATAGACATCAGTTGGAAGCTGCAGCTGCGTTACTGGGACATTCGTTATGAACCGAATGCCCTGACCTGGATTCTGGTGCCGGAAACTTTGTCTGCACTGTGGAAACAACGGGTGCGTTGGGCCCAAGGCGGTTATGAAGCCGCCTCTAAGTTTTCCAAGGAAATCTTCCGATGGGAAAACCGACGCATGTGGATGGTCAGTGGTGAATACTGGATCAGCGTGCTCTGGTGTTATGCCCTTGCGTTTACTGTGTTATGTTTCGCCGGAACCCATTTGGCTCCGGAAGGTGCCTGGCCGGAACCTTTACGCATACCATCGCTCATTCCCGGTTGGACCGGTGTTATCCTGGCTGTAGTGTGCTTGATGCAATTCGCTGTAGGACTGGCACTGGACAGCCTCTATGAACGCCGCGGCCTGTTTCGTTATATGTTCTGGGCCATATGGTATCCGGCTGTGTATTGGGTATTAAATGCCGCGACCACCATAGTTGCCGTCCCCAAAGCCATGTACAAAAAACGTAAGACTCAGCATGCCGTCTGGACCAGTCCGGTGCGGGTATTGCAGTATTCGCCCTTACGTATGCGCCAAAGTGCCAAAAAACAAGAATTGCGGCATTTCTTTTGGCGTCTGGTACCACAGACCAGGAAATACATCGAAATCATTGTTATGTTTATTTCCTGGAGCCTCTGGGCCTACCTGATTACCCCTTTGATCAGTTTGATCGTATGGGTTGCTGCATCCTATTTGTTCATGGATCGCATTATCAATCCCGGTAGCTTGGAAACTTTTTCCAGGGCAGCCAATTACGGTACCGTCATCTTAACCATGTGGGTGTTGCTGGCCTTATGGATCGTATGGAACCGTCAACGTTATGGCCGTCGTAACCGGCGTCAAGCGCCTTTGCCCAAGGTTTCCACCGAGGAAATGAGTCGGGTCATGGGGCTGGAAATGGACGAAGTGGAAAAACTGCGTAATAGTAAAGAAAGCTTTTTGCATTTGGATAAAAATAATGCCCCGGTCATAGAAGAATATGCGGGTGCTGGTGCCGGAAGTGAAGCAAAGTAATTGGGCACGCCGGTGACACTAAATTTAACGTGTCATCCGGCTTGCGGGTTTGCTTCGGTTTCAATATTCTCTCCCGGTAAGACCAAACGCAGTCCCGTGAACCCGTAGGAACGTTGATGCAATGTAAGCAATGCGGCTTCAAGTCGCCCACCGATATGAAATTTTGCGGTCAATGCGGCACTTCGCTCATGGCCAGTTGCCCCAAATGTAAAGCCGACAATCCCGGAAACTTTAAGTTTTGCGGCTACTGTGCCGAACCCTTAGACTCACAACATTCTGAAATCAAAATCCCTGAAGTCTCCCAAGAGTCATCAGACAATCAAGGCGCAGAACGACGCCAGTTAACCGTATTGTTTTGCGATTTGGTGGGCTCCAGCACATTATCGGAAAAAACCGACCCGGAAGATTTGCGAGACATTATGCGTGACTATCGCCACACTTGTGATGAAGTCATTCACCGTTTCAAAGGTCATGTGGCCCAATACCTGGGTGACGGTATCCTCACCTATTTCGGTTTCCCACACGCCCACGAAAATGACGCATCCAGGGCCGTGCAGACCGGGCTGGAACTCATAAAAGCCATGGTCCATCTGAACATTCGCCTGCAACAATCCATGGGTATCAATCTATCCATACGCGTGGGTATCCACACAGGCCTGGTGGTCGTGGGTGAAATTGGCGATGGTGATAAACGTTCCTTGGCCCTGGGCCAAACCCCCAACATTGCTGCCCGACTGCAGGATCTGGCCAAACCCAATGGAATCGTCATCAGTGCCGATACCTACCGACTGGTGAACAATTATTACGATTGCAGTTCCCTGGGCGAGCACCATCTAAAAGGCTTCTCCCGTCCTTTTACCTTATACCGGGTTCTGCGGGAGTTCGAAAGCTACCAACAAATCCTCAGCCCCGGCTCTCGCGGCCAAACGCCCTTAATCGGCAGAGAACAAGAATCCGCTCTACTGCTGGACCGATTTAGTCAAGCCAACAACGGTTCCGGTCAAGTAGTTTTACTCAGTGGCGAGGCAGGTATTGGTAAATCACGCCTGGCCCAACTACTGCGTGATAAAATCAAGGACGAAACCCACTATTTTTTTGAAAGTGCGGGTTCAGCCTATTATCAAAACAGTTACTTGCATTGCGCCTCCCAACTGTTCCGGGAACATTTGGAGTTTGGCAGCAAAAGCAAACCGGAAGAAAAATTGTTGGAACTGGAAAGTTTCCTGGAACAACACGGACTGGACTTAACACAAGCGGTACCCTTGCTGGCCGAATTGCTGTCCATCTCGCTTCCGGAGGACCGCTATGAACCATTGCAACTGGCCCCCGTACAGAAGAAACAAAAAACGCTGGAAAATCTACTGGCCTTAGGTATGGCCATGTCGGAAAAGAAAACCGTAGTGATCATTGTGGAAGACCTGCACTGGGTTGACCCCACTACCTTGGATCTACTCAGTCTATTTATCGACCAAACTCCCACAGCTAAGATCTTTTTACTACTGACTTTTCGTATGGAATTTTCGGCACCCTGGATTACTCGCTCACATATGACTCAGATTTCGGTCAACCGTCTAACGCGGGAACAAACAGCCGCCATGATTAAATGGATTGCCAAAGATAAAAGCCTCCCCCCCGAACTGGTGACGGAAATTATTAACAAAACCGATGGCACACCACTGTTTGTAGAAGAGCTCACCAAAATGGTATTGGAATCCAATTTGGTTCTGGAAGCAGAAGACCATTTCAAACTGGCCTCGCCTCTGGACAGCCTTGCCATTCCGTCTACACTACAAGATTCTCTCATGGCACGCCTGGACCGGTTGGGTCCAAATAAAGAACTGGCGCAACTCAGTGCCACCTTGGGACGCGAGTTCAGCTATTCATTACTCAAAGCCGTGGCACCGAAGAAAGAGGTTCGCTTTGAAAATCGGCTGGCCCATCTGGTGTACTCAGAAGTATTGTATCAAAAAGGTCTGCCACCCCAGGCCCAATACACTTTCCGTCATGCTCTGGTGCATGAACTGGCCTACCAATCCTTATTGAAAAAAACCCGGCAAAAATACCACCACCTGATTGCCTTGACCTTATTTGAACATTTTCCTGAAATCGTAGAAGAAAATCCGGAATTGGTGGCCCACCACTGTACCGAAGCCGGAGATTACCAGGAAGCGACAAAATATTGGCTCCAAGCCGGCAAGACGGCTATCGGTCGCTCGGCCAACACCGACGCCATTGTTCACTTGAGCCGGGCATTGGATGCGTTGAAACACTTACCGGAATCCAAAGCCGGCTTTGAATACGAACTGAGCATACAAGCATCTTTAGGTTTAGCCTATATGCTGTCCTACGGCTATGCCGCTCCAGAAGTGGAAAAAGCGTATGCCCGAGCCTACGCTTTGTGCCGCAATTTTGGTGAAACCAGCTCTATCTTTCCGGTTCTTTGTGGTCTGTGGGAATACTACGTGGTGCGGGCCGAATTTGATACAGCGCAAAAACTGGCTTCACAGCAATACAATATTGCCAAATCCACCACCGATCACACCTTCTCGATGGAAGCACAACGTTCCATGGGCGGCACCTTATTTTGGCGTGGCCAGTTAAGCGAGGCGTATCAATATCTTAAAGCCGGTTTTAAAACCCAACACCAACGACGTATTTCCACCCAAACCTTCAGCCACGATACGGAAGTGGCTAATCTGGCCAACGGCTCCTGCGTACTCTGGTTACAGGGGTTTCCCGCTCAGGCCTTGGAACGAGCCCAGCAAGCTGTGGACCTGGCCCATGAATTGTCCCACCCCTTCAGCTGTGCCTATGCCCATGCCTTTTGTGCTTTTGTACACCAGCTATCCGGCGACCAACTGGGGGTAAAACAAGAGGCGGAAAAAATTATCGAAGTTTCTGACACTTATGAATTCGGCTACTGGAAAACAGTCGGTAATATGATGCTGTCCCAGGCTATGATGGTGATACTACAAGACTTTCAGTACATTCAAGGTTACGAAAAAACCTTACAGCAATATAAAGCCACGGGAAGCAGTCTGGCACTTACTTATTTTCACAGCCTTCTGGCTCAGTCTTATTGCTTGATGGAACGCTACCAACAAGCCTACGATATCATCGACAACACCATTGACTTCATGGACAGCAAAAACGAGCGCTTCTTTGAGGCGGAACTGTATCGTATTAAAGCGGAAGCCCTATTAGGCATGGGCCGCGAAAACACGGATAAAGCCTTACAGCAATTGGACTTGGCCATTGAAACTGCACGCACTCAACAGGCCACCAGTCTGGAATTACGCGCCGTTATTACCGCTTCCAGGGTCTGGTGTGGACAGAATCAAAAAGAAAAGGCCCTACCCAGTTTGGATCGGGTGATGAGCCACTACACCGAGGGCTTTGACACCAAGGACTGGCTCATTGCTGATGCGTTGCGTAATGCCATTCGAAACGGCGATACTGTTTTAGTTTGATGGTATTTGTCTAACGTTTTTATCCCCCCTCTCTTTGCGTCGGCGGGTCCCACCGGCTCGATTCAGGTCTATTCAACTCCACTTTGTGCTCATTCTCCGGCTTGGCCCGTTGTTTGCTTTCAGTAAAAGCGATTATTGAGTGAAGGGATTTTGGGGCAATGAACGCCGCAACAACTTATTAGCTTAAATATCATATAGTTACAATTTTTACCTGCAGATTTCTTTACAAATAGTACAGAAATTAGCGGTAAAGAAACTCAGATTCAAGGCCGACAATACCTTTAGCCGTGAAACCAACTGCCGTGATCAAGCTGTTCAGGGAAATACACAGCCAGGCTTGGTATCACCACACGGACCCGCAGGGGGTACCGTCACTTTTCGTCAGGCGACTATTGATCAAATGCCGCCGAAACCAAGGAACTAAAATGGGCATACGCGAAAATAAAGTTTTACCCGTTCTTGCCATGAGCGTATTGTTTTATTCCAGTCAACCATACGCTTTCACCAGACCATTGGATAAAACCCTGACGATCGAGGAACCCCAAAACCTTGAGCAAATGTATGAAACCAGGCAGATTGCCGACAAGATCTGGAATCAGTTGACCAACGAATTTATCAAGCACTACGAAAATGGTGACTATGCCCAGGCCAGTAGTACTGCCCGAACAGCTCTGAAAATCGCCATGGATAACTTTGGCCCCGACCACGTGAACACCGCTGATTCACTTCTTAAAATGGGCATAGTCAGCGAATCCTTGGGTGACTTTGAGAATGCTAAAAAACACATGAAGCAATCTCTCAGTATCCTTAAGGCAAAATTGGGCACCTATCACGAGGACGTCGCAATCGTGCTGACTAACATTGCCAACGTTTATTTCGAGCAAAATCAACCCGACTTGTCGGAAAAGTTTCACAAGCAAGCTCTGGACATCCGCCAGCGAACCCTGGGAGACAGTGACCCCGCAGTAGCCCAATCCATGTACAATCTCGCCGTATTGTATGACGACCTTACCAAGTATGATGCGGCCATCCCTTTGTACGAAAATGCAGTACAAATTTGGAACGCTCACTATGGTGCCGTTCACCCCTATGTAGCCAATGCCTTGAATAATTTAGCTAATGTTTATCTGGCCGTAGAAAACTATGCCGATGCCATAGAACTACACAAACACTCGCTATCCATCCGTCGCAGTCTCTATGGCGACGAACACGCGGAAGTGGCCCGGGCGCTGATCAACCTGGGTGCCCTGTATGTTAAACAAAACGCGTATGAGAAAGCCAAACCCCTATATATTGAAGCGGTTTCAGTGGCGGAAAAATTGTTTGGTCCCAAACACCCACAAGTCGCCATGCTGCTGTACAGCCTGGCCAATATTTACCATATCCAGGGCCGTATAGCGAAGGCCGAAACGGATACCGGCACCAAAAAAATGGGTGCCAAGCCCAAGAACGGCACACTGTCCAAATCAGCCAAGAACAATTTTGAACAAGCCGTGCCATTATATGAACGTGCTTTAGAGATTCTGGACGGATCCATCGGTGAAAATCACCCCGCGGTCACTGCCATGCTGAACGAGTTGGCCTTGCTATACAAAAGCATCGGTAACCGTGCCAAGGCCGAACAAATGCAAGCCCGGCTCAGCAGTACGCACTAAGCGATTTGAGTTCACAAAAAAGCCGGGATAGTCCCGGCTTTTTTCATTCCATAAGCGTTTCATTCAGAGCAATTCCAAGCCCCGCTGCAAATCCCTTTTTAAGTCTTCCAGATCTTCCAAACCCACCGAAATGCGAATTAGAGCATCGCTGATACCTGCCTCTGCCCGGGCTTCGGGTGTTAAACGACCGTGGGTGGTAGTCGCCGGATGAGTGATAGTTGTTCGGGTGTCACCCAAATTAGCGGTAATGGACATAAGTTGAGTATTGTCCACCACCGTCCAGGCATTATCCTTACCACCTGTCACTTCGAAGGAAAGTACGCCACCAGCCGCCTTTTGTTGCCGCTGCGCCAATTCATACTGGGGATGGGATTGAAGTCCGGGGTAATACACCTGAGTCACCGCTGGCTGCTGCTCCAACCATTGCGCCAAAGCCAAGGCATTGCGACTGTGGGCCTCCATACGCAGCCCCAAGGTTTCCAATCCCTTTAAAAACACCCAGGCATTGAAGGGACTCATACTGGGGCCACCGGTGCGCACAACACCGTATATATCAGCACCAACCCGTTGCGAGTCCCCCACCACGGCTCCACCCAAACAGCGTCCCTGGCCATCCAAATACTTAGTCGCTGAATGGATGACGATATCCGCCCCCAGGTCCAGCGGTCGTTGCAAGGCCGGAGTACAAAAACAATTATCCACCACCAATAAACAGCCGCGAGCATGAGCAATTTGTGCCAATTCGCTAATATTCGCCACCTGCCCCAAAGGATTGGACGGAGTTTCTAAAAACAGAAATCGAGTGTTGTCGCTAATGGCATCCTGCCATTGTTGCGGATCGGTCAGATCCACATAGGTCACATCAACCCCAAATTTGCTGATGTAATTATTAAACAGCATTACTGTGGACCCGAATATGGATTTGGAAGCGACGATATGATCCCCTGCTTGCAACAAACCCAAACAGGTGGCCAAGATGGCAGCCATCCCCGATGCCGTCGCCACGCAACTCTCCCCTCCTTCCAAAGCTGCCAACCGCTGCTCAAAGGCTCTTACTGTGGGATTGGTAAAACGAGTATAAATGTTCCCCGGCTCATCACCAGCGAATCGCGCAGCCGCTTGGGCCGCACTTTCATAGACATAACTGGAGGTGGTGAAAATTGGTTCGCAATGTTCGCCTTCCGCCGTGCGAACTTGCCCGGCCCTGACAGCGATGGTATCCAACCCATAGCCTAAGTCATTGTTTTTTAAATCAACCATTTCGTACCTCGTGCCTAGGGGCGTTCAGCAGGCACAAAAAAACCCGCCTTCAGCTCTGTTTACAATTCAGGCTAAAGCAGGTTTTTCTCTTTAGCCGTATTTATAAAGCGCCCGCAAGCTGAAGTTCAAATCGGCGCTCAGGACGGCAGACTATAGACAAACACCCACCTTGTCAATGCAATGGTGGAAAAGTTATACACAAGCAACTAAAAATGCGCTTTGTCATATAAAATCATTGGAAATTCTTATCTTTGGCAAAGATAAACCCAAAATTGCTGCCACGGGATATTGAGGTGACAAGATTCCGTTTGACAGAGTCTAAGACAGAAAAATGATTTTTCAGCAACTGTATATACTTACTAGCATGCTTTAGAACCTGTGTTTATCCAGTTTTTTGAATACAAAAATCGAAATCTCAGAATGGTTTTAAGTCGACGGAGTCAGTTTTACGACAAAAAAATATCGACTTAGCGTCGTATTTTTGGCCTTCAACAATCAAGGTCAATTTTTAAACAATCTAACAACATCGTTGTTTCAACGCTTCTTAAAACAATTGTTCTATAAGTTGTACACAGAGTTATCCACAGGATTT
This sequence comes from Gammaproteobacteria bacterium, assembly GCA_029882975.1. NCBI lineage: Bacteria > Pseudomonadati > Pseudomonadota > Gammaproteobacteria > Gammaproteobacteria bacterium. The sequence continues at coordinate 11,206 of JAOUJW010000006.1, read as the reverse complement.
GGCGATATCCGTGGAACGCTGAAAATCAATGTTCCACGCGATCAGACATTCGAAGCAATTACGTTTCTAAGACATTTAAGAAACGTGGATTAATTTCTGGATGATTCCCATTCAATTTCGGCCAAATCCAATGGCTGGGGTAATTCCCGGCTCAGCACACAACCCTGCTCCAGACGGGAAAACCCGAGATTACAGGCCCAACCAGTGCCAAAACTGTTGTAATGAGCATTGGCGGGTAACTCCACCTTGGCGCAGAGGCCGCCGGAACGAACGTAACCGAAGTTGCAGTACCAGTCGTTAGCCAACAAATCCAACCGCGCATTAGGCGGTACTTGGATTTTCTGACAGTCTTTATCTTCTCGGCTGTACCCGGGTTTGCACTGCCAACGTATGCCATCTCTTTGCCAGTAGGCATTTTTGGGTTTGGAAACCGATTCACAGGCCTGCCGGGCCTTATGAAACCCTCTCAGGCATTCCCAACCGGTCCTGGCTGCATTAAGTTTGGCATTTCCGGGAATGAGAATTTTCTTACAACGCTCGTCTTTCTGCTCGTACCCCAAGGTACAGCGCCAACCTTGAGTGGTAACATCGCGCCGAGCGTGCTCCGGTAACGTAGCCCGAGGTAATTGTGATTGAACATAGCGGGAATTATTTTTATATTTCGGGGACATATAGGTCACTTGATAATACAAGGGCGAATCCACCGGTCGCCCGGACGCAGAGCCCCCGTACTGCTTGGCATGACTGCGAAACAGGTAATGGGCCGGGACAGTTTTGCCCTTGGCGTCCTGGTAGGCAGGTACCCAGACATCTCCCGCCTGAACCCCAGGCGGTATCAGGGCAATAACAGCTAACAGCCCCAGGCCAAACAATGCCCAACTCAGTGTTATTCCGCGTATTGCTCCATGCTTTTTTCTCATGTTTGAGTTATATCATTTTTACTCAGGTGAAATAAAGGCCGGACCTAACACATTCTGAACAATGACAAAAGCTGTTGTTGCCACAAGACAAGCACCGGCGCCTCCAGACCTAAACCGAGGGATCTAGAGCCAAATTCCACATTTGGAGGCAGAGTTTACTTCACCATACGGTGATACTGTAAATTCACCATGGATGACTTCAGAAACGGAAGTGTATGAATTTTTGAAATGCTTCCAGGAAGCGGCGCAATACTTTAGTGAAGCTTACCCGCTGTGGTGTCATTAATAACAGCAATGTTATCAATAACCGCTAGAAGCCGTTCAATATCTATAGGTTTCGTCAAATAGTCGTCGAATACCAAGGCCTTGGTTATATCCTCCCCGGCAGCATTGGCGGAAATTCCAATCACTGGTATATGGGCAGTTGACCGGTCTTGTCTCAATCTGTCTAAAACCTCAAATCCCAACATATCCGGAAGATTGATGTCCAGCAAAATCAGGTCTGGCAATAATTCCTTTGCGCCGGCCAAACCGTCGGTTCCGTTGATGGCCAAAAATAGTTCATGTGTTGTTTTTTTGGAGATTATTGCCTTAACTAATTTCTGATTTAGAAGATTATCTTCAATGTAAAGAATCCGTAGTTTTAAGGATGATTTAAAATTACCAGATCCCTTGTTGGCGATAGCCTCGATTGGCAAAGAAGATTCCATTTCGATTGAATTCAGTTCCACTTCAAACACACATCCTTTCCCCGGTTCGCTATGTACAAATATCTCACCCTGCATTTGTTCCAGTAGGTTCTTGGTAAGCGCCAATCCTAACCCTGTGCCCTCGATCTCCGTACTTTCTGCACCAACACGCTCGAAAGGCCGAAACAATTTCCTTATTTGGTTTGGACCTAATCCTATTCCTGTATCGGAAACAATCAGCCTAAACCTCGTAGCGTCGTTGTTCAACGACGAACTTAACCATACCAGACCATCCTGTTTGTTGTACTTAATCGCATTATTCAGCAAGTTCAGTACAACCTGAACCAATCGTGTTTCATCTGCCATGACCCAGACATCGGGGACGTCTTTTCTCTGGTAATTAACTTTATATTTTTTAAGTATAGGCTCTATAATTTTTTCGCATTCATTAACCACAGACCGAACAGAAACCGGTTCGATTGTTAGTTGTAACTTTCCTGCTTCGATTCTGGATAGATCAAGAATATCGTTTATCAATGACAGCAGGTACTTGCTGGCACCCAGAATATCGTTTGCATATTGGGGTGGCTCATCCTCAGACACCAACAACTGGCAAAATCCCATAATAGCATTAAGCGGCGTACGCAGTTCGTGGCTCATGTTCGTCAAGAACTTGGACTTTTCAGTACTGGTTTTTCCTACTTCCTCCACTGTGCGCTTCAGCAGCGCCTCGTACTCCTTACGATCGGTGACATCCCGTATGATTACCAAAGCATCTTCAGCGCTTTTTTGTGTAAAGCGTGCTTCATAATGGTGCGTACTCAAATCCGGTAACGTTTTTTTATATTCGTACACACCGACTTCCTTGGTTTCAATTGCTCTGATCACTCGAGCTACAACATCGGTAGAAAAATCCAATGGGAAAATATCATTAATGTACACTTCTGCCTCAACTGAGCTAATAGGCTGCATATATTTCTTCAATTCTCCGTTCTTTGTTATCTGGAGCACCGTGTCAGGTAGAGCATCTACTATAGCCCTAGTATCGCGCTGAACCGCCTTTAACCTCAATTCTGTTTCCACACGTCCACTAATATCCAACAGGTACCCGATAAACCCGGTAATAACATTATATTCGTTACGTTCTATTGTAAGATACTCTTCCACCCAGACAGTATCATTATTTGCATGGGTTAATGTATATTTATCCAATTTGAGCACATCGACCATTGCTTTTTTTGCAATATCTATCTGGCTATCAATCTTTTTCAAATCGTTGTCACTCATCAAATCAAAAATATCGACGGAGCAATCGATTAATTCCTCTGCTGTATATCCAACTAATGATGAAACATTTGAAGACACATATTCTAATGGCCAACCAATAGTATTTTTCCACTTCACGACAACGAATGGTCCGGATTCTGCAATTTTTTGAAAATCAATCATAATAATTGTAACAATGTGATTTTTCGGGTTGAATTAAACCAACTATCTATTAACAATATCAATATAGTCTACCTGTGGTAGCAAATACAAAATATTGACACTGGTATTACAATATCAATGTCAAGGTTGATTTTTTAGGCGTACTTATTATGTTACCAAATACTACATTTGTTGGGAGACAGAGCCACCTTGCTCAGTTACGCAATATTTTTGACAATATCCACACAAACGGCACCAAAATAGTATTAGTTGGGGGTAACCCTGGAATCGGAAAAACCACTCTCATTTCACAATTTATCAGTCAGTACTTCTTCGACAGTGATGTATGCCTTTACGGGAAGTTCAACAATCATCACCTCCCCTCGCAAGGCCTGATAGACGCGATTAATCATTACGCCAGGTCCCTGAAACTCAAATCCAAGAAGGAACAAATTGAGCTGTCCAAAGAACTGACCGACCTGCTTCAACCTAATTTAAAGATTTTGCATGAATTTGCTCCGGATTTTGAGCAACTCACAAAGACAGATTCACACCCGCAACCTTTGCCTTCTTTTGAATCGAAAAATCGTTTCAACCTGGTATTTAACAAATTGTTAACATTCATCACTAAGAAATCCGACCGACTTGTGTTTTTTCTTGATGACCTGCATTGGGCTGACGCCGACGCTATAGACCTGATCGAATCAGTCGTTTTAAATAAAGAATTCAAGTCTATTTGTATAGTGGGCAGCTACAGAAATGACGAAGTGGGAATATCACACCCCTTATCTGCTTTAGCCCGAAAGCTCGCCAAATTAAATTCACTTCTACAACGGGTAGATTTGAACCCTTTATCGGAACTGGAGGCAAGAACCTTAGTAAGTCAATATAGCAATAACCTCTCTAAAGAATGGGAACAATATGTATGCCTGCAGGCAAACGGAAATCCACTCTACATTAAGCAACTGGTCGAAACCACCGGTTACGGAGCCACATCGAGCACACTTAGTGAGACCAACGTTTCACTCGCATTTAAACAGCCTGAACAACTGGGCGTAACAGACAAATTGGCCGAAATACTCATCTTGAAATTTAAAAAACTATCTAAGGAAACCCAGCGTGTGCTTAAACTCGCCTCAGCAATAGGACCGACGTTTAGTGCAGAACTAATCTCACGTATTAGTTCGCTAAGTACCACCGAAGTCGAAAGTCTTTTGTCCGATGGGGTCAAGTTGGAACTGATATTCATCCAGAAAAACAATAGCTGCAGACATTATCAGTTTACCCATGACAAAATCAGAGAATCCATTTTCGAGCTGGTCAACGATAAACCCGGTTTGCATCTTGCAATTGGGCGGCAACTCCAATCCTACCCTTCAGACCCAAAAACGTTACCCACTATTTTGTATCACATGAATATTGGTTGCGAACAGATCTCAAACATGGAAGAAACGATTAACGTAAGCAATATGAATTTTACTGCCGCCATCCAGGCCAAAACGACAGGCTCTTACAGCACTGCAATTGTATATTTACAAACAGCGAGAAAACTACTACCCATTGACAGCTGGACGAGTCAACACAAATTGTCTTTCCGCATCTACAAAACACTTGCCGAGTGTAAATATCTTTGCGGCAAATTCAAGGAAGCTCATGAGCTCTATCACATAATTCTTGAAAGAACCGGTAATACATATGAAAGAGCCGAAGTACACAAACTTAAAATCATCCAATATACAAATCAAAGCAATTGGAAAGAGGCCGTTGATGAAGGGATGGAAGCTCTGAAGTTGTTTAATATAGATCTGGAATCTGATGACGAAACACCGAAAACACTCGAACTCCTAAGCACCACACCAATCGATCATATTCTCACGCTGCCATCAAATATCGATCCGTTGGTGGATTCACTGATATCGCTCTGCAACAGCATGGTTTCTCCTGTGTATGTCTTAAGACCCGATCTGATTCAAAACCTCGTATTAATAATGATTAGAACGTCTTTCGACTCGGGAATTTCTAAAGAATCCGCTTATGCATTCGATTTGTACGGCGTACTCGTAGGTTCGATCCACGGAGACTACAGAAAAGCCAATGACTATGCACTTCTGGCATTAAAACTCAATCAAAAGCTCAACGATATTTCCTTACGCTGCAAAATTAAACTAACCTACTACACCAATATCAGCCCATGGGTAAATTACATTGAACTTGGTATAAATGAGCTAAAAACGGCGTCTGTTGATGGACTAAACGCAGGGGACCTGATCAACTCTGGGTACTGCAACGTTTCTCAAATTCTACAAAGCTTTCACTCCGGCATGAATTTAGTAGAACTAGACGACATAATCACTTCAGCTTTACCTTTTCTCGAAAAATCAAATAACCCTGCTATTTTGCTGGTAAGGTTTACACGACAGTTTATTAAGAACATGAACGGGACAACCAATGATAGTCTATCGTTATCCGACGATTCTTTTTGTGAAAACACCACTCTTAATTCAATGGAAAATGTTGGGTTCCTGCACGGAATTCACTGGTACTTTTTGCTCAGAATGATGACTTCTGTAATTCGCCAGGACTACGCACATGCCATGGATCTTGTGGAACGATCGCGAGCAGCAAGCATCGGCGCCGTTGGTCAGTTCTCCATTTCAGAATTGAATTTCTACCATTCACTTATCCTTACCGGCTTAATAAAAAACGAGAAAGAAAAGTTCGAAGATCATAAAAAAACCCTGGAAACAAACCAAGAGCAGCTTCGTCAATGGGCAGAACTGTGTCCCCGCAACTTTTTACACAAATTCGAACTAGTACAAGCAGAAATTGAAGCATGCCAGACTAATCCAATTGAAGCAGGAAAAACCTACGCAAGCGCATTAAGAAATGCATTGGCTAATGGCTTCTACCAGGATGCGGCTATTTGTAGTCACAGATATTCTTTGCAAGAAAGAACATCGAATAACTCACTCCGGGGAGATCTCCTTAAAGAGTGCAAAGATCACTTGACGAAATGGGGCTGCACAACTGATGCCTTTTCTTAAGATTACCAGATAGTCCCCTCCAGACTAATGGGCTCTTGGGATTTTCTCTCACTGTAACTGCAGTTCCCATGTTTCCGCCGTACCGATTTTCAGTCCGACTGGAACTGAAGCGCTTGGTTAAGCCAGTTTTTCTCGACTTAATTCAATCAAACCAACCCTCAGATCACTGGCCTCATATATTATTTGGTCATTGAGTATGACGACACCGTCCGCCACGCCCAAGGGCATTGGCTTTCGAAATATACGCTTAATATGTAAATGATATCTAATTGAGCCTGCATCCGGATAAATTTGACCACTAAATTTCACTTTCCCTACGCCTAATGCCCTCCCTTTTCCCTCAAGCCCCGACCAACCTAAAAATACACCTAACAATTGCCATAATGCATCCAACCCCAAACACCCAGGCATGACCGGGTCCCCTTCAAAATGACAGGCAAAAAACCAGTGATCCGGCAAAATGCTAAGGCAGGCACATAGCTCCCCCCTATTATACTTACCACTTTCCGCGGAGATATAACTGATCTCATCAATCATCAGCATCGGCGAACTTGGTAGTTGCGCATTACCGTCGCCAAAATAGCCGCCTTTTGATATTTCTGTAACGTCTTGTTTCGAGAACCGCATCTATACCCCCTTACAGGCTAAAAATACAGTTTCTCTGACTTGTGGAATTATCGATTGTAAAAATCGGACATATTATGATTTATGAACTCTCCAGGGGTAAGTTTAAAGTATTTTTTGAACTCTTTTATCAAATGAGATTGGTCGTAGTATCCCAGATCCATCAAATTTTGCGTAGAATCGACCGATATTTGATACAGCTGTCTATATAAAGTCTGAGCCCTAACTATTTTGGCAAAGGCCTTTGTACCTACACCAGTATATTCTAGAAATCGACGATTCAGATGGCGACGACTCCAGCCGACTTTTCCGGCGATTTTGTCTATTCGTTCACCACCGAATGACTGGTAAATAACAAATAGTGCATGATCAAAACAAGAAGTTGGTTCCCTGATATATCTTCCCATTACCCACCGTTCACAGACAGCTACTCGATCGTTGAAATCTTTGTGCTTATATATTTCTGTGTGCAGACTATTGAACCTATTGCAACGAAAATATTTGCTATCGACAAACTGATCAGATATTTCAGACAAATTTATAGCAAATAAATGCCTTAGTGCGCCGGGATAGAACCAAATGCCAAAATATTCTCCAGGGTATAACAACTGGATATCTCTGGCCTCAGTCAAAGTACCTCCTATCAGTGATCCCTGTGGTGAAATATAGATAGCCTGAGTACCATCTGGCATTACCGGATACAGAGTTTGCCTATCCACATTAATTTGCAAATATGAATGCACAATACCTTTAAGTGACTCACAGGGCTCTCTTGACTGCATTCTTAGCCCAAGCTGATGTAACCCGGCATTGGTTAACGTAGGTTGAAAAGGACTATAAAGCTTATTCATTTATATTATCTTTTTGGGTTAACAAGTTTCTTCGTCGGCACAATAATGCATAACGATATATATAGTACCCGGAAAAAACGAGCATAGCAGGCATGACCCGAGCGCCGCGAGTGGAAACATTTCTAATTCGTATAATATGAATATTCACAATAAATATACAATACCTGCGGCGACTTGAAACTTTTTCTGTTTGTAAAGCTCCTTAGCTCCCATATTCTAATTGCTTTAAGAATAATTGGTAGATTATCCTTTTCTTTAACCAATTTGACATTATATATTGCGTCAACGCTACTGCATATATCAGAAATGGCCCGTTCATGTTCGGTTTTGTAATCCATTTTTTTGGACAAAATCTTGTTTAGTCGAATGCTTCTATCCTCAATCCATTTTTGAAATTCTTCTGGATACTGTTTTAACTCAACACTAAAATACGTTACCTTTCGATGAAATTAGATCGATGGGCTATAGTGATGACTTTTTACGCATGTGGGAATTCTATCTCTGTTACTGCGAGGGTAGTTTTATGGAAAGGGCCATCAGTGATGTGCATGCTGCTGGTCAAACCAGACAACCGCTGCAATCATATAGGATATGCCTATACCAAAACCCTTACTTGATGACAGCACCTGCTTATGGATCAGAGTGTCCGCGCTGGTATTTCGCTACTTATCTATATCGTTATCTCTGGCTGCCATTGACCACTCTCCAAAAAAAGCCGTTTATATACTTCAGTTCACGTAACTGGCGATTTACCGTTAGAGCTAAATCGCCACAATTTTTCGAAAGGTATCTAGCAATAGCGTTCGATTCGAACAGTGTCATCTTATCGTCAACTAATGTATCGGACCTAGAGGAATTATCATCAAATATGCGGGACTATTGCCTTCTCCCCTATATATATTTACGGATTCACTTTTTACATTTACAAAATTTAACTCATGGCAGTCAGTATGCACCTTCCTCTCGTTGGTAAATAATAGTGATGAATACAGGACAATTATTTTACCCATTTACGTTGGATTTATGGACCAGCATAACGACCAACTCACCAGCAGGTAAACACGGTGTAGTTTTTGCGACCGAAAAAAGTGTGATTCGGTTGACTGTCTGAGTAAAATTGATGGTTATATGCTACACAATTTTTAAATTGCCTTAACTTTGGTCGCACATGGGCCTTTTTGACCTTGACCCACTTCATATTCAACTTTTTGACCGTCGCTTAAAGTAGCAAAACCTCCACCGCTTTGTATTTCCGAATGATGAACAAACAAATCTTTACCGCCATCATCTGGAGTAATAAACCCGTACCCTTTGTCGGGATTAAACCACTTTACCGTTCCTTGACTCATTTCTCTTTCTACCTTTTTTGTTGTTGGTGATTATTTAGAATAAATGAATCTAGGAAACTAGAATTCATTTGTGATTTTTCTCATTTTACAAATAACAACAAGCGCCACCGGTTTGGTCACGCGCACAGCATGTTACCTAATCCGAGCTCGCGCTCTTGATACTCATTGAGCCTTCTCCCCCAGTTCTACCCTACAGGGTAAACTGAAACGTGACAAAACCAAAAAAGGAGAAAGCCCAAAGAACTTTTACAATAACATGCATCCTTACTACTGTGGAATTGATTTACATGCCAGAACCCTATATGTCTGCATTATAGACCAGTAGGGAGAGGTTTGTGTACACAAGGAAATCCCAGCCGCCCCCAAACGCCTGCATCAACTCAATGATCCGTATATGGGAAATATAGTGGTTGATGTGGAATGTATGCACTGTTGGTACTGGGTTTCAGACTTTTGTGACCAAATGGGGGTGGATTTTATTCTTGGTCACGCTTTGTACATGAAAGCCATTCACGGAGGAAAAGCCAAGAACGATCGCATCGACTCTTTCAAGATTGCCCATTTAATCCGCACTGGAAACTTCCCTTGCTTATATCTAGCCTGAAGAAATGCGTGCAACCAGGGATTTACAACGTCGGCGTATGAAGATCGTACGCCATGGTGCGGATTTGAAGGCTCATGTGGTCAACACAACCGCCATACAACCTTCCACCCAATCGAGTCAAAATAAAAGATGTTTGTGCGCGCGAGCAGCTGAAAAAAACCTCCCCGGATATCGCTGTGCAACAAAATATCGACTTGGATGTAAACATCCTGGGTTTTTATGCAAAACAACTCGGCAAGGTGGAATGGTTTATAGAACAACAAGCCAAGCAGCATAACCCCGTGCATCTTAATCTTCTAAGGACCGTACCCGGGGTTGTAAAGGGTTAGTCACGCAGTGGGATGAGCTGGAAGTCAAACTGGACTCGATGCGGAATACAAAAGTAAATTGGCTCAATCATTGATTGCAAATCCGATAGTCAATTTATGTATCAACGCTGTGAACCCGCCGGCTTGATTAGACATCTCACTGGCGTACAACAATACGATTAGCTAAATCGTTTACACCTTGTTTGATCCTGATACTAACGGAGTACGTTAATGTAACTCACTTCTTGAATAGCGCCCCTCAAGGTTAACCGATGAATGTCTAGCGACCCTGAGCTGTCCATGAAAGGAAGGCAAGCAGGCAGTGGACAGACCACAATAAGAGACCATCTATATGTGTTTGCTGTAACCACAATGATGGCATGCCAGACTCACGCCTTTGTGGCCATAAGGCTTACCGCCTGCAAATATTTTTGCAGATTTTTGGCAATTGGGGCAGCGAACAATAATTTCATCCTGAAACTCTGTTAAGTATCTACCACCGTCTGAATATGTACTCATATCTATGCCGATCGCTAACGCAGTGTTATCAGGCATGCCTTAGCGGTGGGCTTTTTGTGCGACTCTACAAAAAGCGCGCCGCGAAAGTATGTCCTGGTTTAACGCCTTGTTAGATACGCTCTTATATGCTACATTATTTATACGTATTAATAATGCGCATACCGAACAAAGGTTAGGCCAAATGCAACATATTTTTGACAAAAACGCCCCTAAGAAACCCACAAACCTTAGTATTAACAGTGACTTACTCTCTAAAGCGAAAGGACTGAATATCAACCTCTCAGCCACACTAGAACACGCTCTTGAAATCGAAGTAAGAGCAGCAGAAAAAGAAAATTGGCTGAAGGAGAATAAGAAAGCCATTGATTCTTTAAATAAGCTGGTGGATGATCATGGGTTATTCTCTGATTCTTATAGGGAATTCTAGTGAGTCAATTTACACTTTACCGAAATGAAAACAAGTCATCCAACAAAATATATCCGTACTTCGTGGATATACAAAATGACTTACTGAGCGACTTAAACTCTAGAATTGTAATTCCACTTTCTCTGTATAAAACCCTTGAAAACACAGCCGCTAAAAAACTGTGCCCTATCATTCAAATTTCGGATCAGGGTCAATTTGTACTTTTAACCCACCAATTAACAACAGTACCTAAATCTATCTTAAAGAAAGAAATCGACTCAATAGAGAAATACCGCTACGATATTTTAGGCGCTATCGATATGCTCCTGTCTGGCATCTAACGAGACTGTAGAAAAACCCAAAAATGCTCATTTCCATATTTTGCATCGCCGCTAAAGCATTTTTTTCGGATTTTTGAAACAGCTATTGGCTCTACGGAGTTTAGCTTTTTAAATGGAAACTGA